>CAMGTC010000069.1 GCA_946061765.1 uncultured Treponema sp. | reverse complement strand
CTCTATACAAAATCAAGATAAAAATAAAGGCTGGCATATAACCACCTTCTGGTGAACAAGATCTCATAAGACAAACGAAAGTAGACATATGAACAATTACATCGGCAAAAGGATCAAAATGTTTTCCAAAATCACTTACTTCATTATGTTTTCTAGCATAATGGCCATCAAGATAATCGGTAAATTCCATAAAAGCTAATAAAGGAATTCCAATACACATTGAAACTCTTGAGAAAGAGCCGCCAGTCCAAATTGGAATAAAATACAATAAAAAAAAGATTGGCGATAAAAGAACTCTTGTAAGAGTAAATCTGTTTGATAATTTCATAATGTAATAATTATTAATAAATAAGCCCTTTAAGTCAAGTTTAGATTATTGATAGGTCTTAAAATCATGCACAATACTAATTGCTGATTTAGCTTCGTAGTTTGGCATTTCATTTTTGATTATTCTAAGAGCCTGTTCTACAACTGCAGGAGAATCGGAAACTCCATGAAGTATTACAGTTTTATCTTCAATTGTGGCATGCATAAAATCAATGTTAAGTTTATATTCAAAATAAAGCTTATTAATGATTTTTTGAGCTTTTAACATATCTTCTATAATTTTGTTACCTTTTGATTCCTGTTCTACTGTAACACTTTCTTCTACCAGTCTTGCAATTAAATCTGCAGCACCTTCTTCGGAAACCAGACCTGTGTTTATAACTGCATGGAATAAAGTATCATCCTGAACATCTACATTGTAAAAATTTGAGTGATAACCGGCTCTGTTTGAGTCACTTTCCTGCATTCTCTGTAAAGCCTGTTTTTTTGTCCATTGAAATTCATCTTCCAGGCGTTTAATTCTTGTAGCTTCGTCTGCAACAAGTCTTACAGAAATATTATTTGGAACTTTCTGTAAAACCGCAAATGCACCTCGTCCAATAATAATTACATTTTTTTCTTCTGCTGCTTCAAGAATTGCAAGTTGAACATAATATAAATATTCATCACGATCTTTTACAAGTGAAGCAAAAAATCCTGGTTTGCGTTCATCATATCGGGGCATTTTTGATTTAGGAAATCCTAATTCAATAATTCTTTCTTCTATTTCTTTACGAGTAATAAATTTGTAATTTAATTTTTTAGCCAAAATCTCTGCAACTTCATCACCATGAGCTGCGACCTGTCTTGAAAGTGTGATTACTGCCATAAGTTGTCTCCTGATTAATTGACATTAAATTATTGATAAATAATAATTATTCTTAGTAAATATTAAATCTCAAAGTTCTTTCTGTCAAAAAAAAATCTGGTTAGATTTATATTCTTTTTTAGTGGGCAAGGTAAAATAATGAATAGCTATTTTTCAGATAAAGATAAAAAATTAATTTGGAAAGAAGGCCCAAGCAAAAGCCTCTTAAAAACCTGCGTTTTTGAAGTAACTTCCAGACACAACACTTCTTCTACTGGAATTTCTGGAGATTATATTATTATGAATGCCAGAGACTGGGTAATAGTAATTGCAAAAAAGGGCGAAAAATTACTGATGGTAAAGCAATATCGTCACGGGGAAGGAAAACTCTCTGTTGAATTTCCGGGGGGAGTTATAGATTCTGGTGAAGCTCCTGAAGATGCAGCAAAAAGAGAACTTGAAGAAGAAACCGGTTGTATTGCAAAGAAATTAACCAGACTGGGTTGCCTTAACCCAAATCCAGCACTTTTTTCTAACCACGTTTTTATTTTTTTAGCAGAAGATTTAGTAGAAACTGGAGTTCAGCATTTAGACAGGGATGAAATGATAAATGTAATTGAATTAACTGAAAATCAGGTAATCGATGGAATGGGAACAGCTGAATTTCCTCACGCCTTAATGGCTACTGCGATGATGCTTTATGTAAAACATCAGAGAAAATACGTCGAGTCAAGGCACACGTACGCTTAAAGCCTTGACTTCGCCGTTTTTAGGGTTTGTAATAAACCCTAAATCAAAATAAAATTCCAGTTTTAATACTTCTATAAAAAAAAAGCCCGGTAATTTTTGAAAAGCTACTTACTATTCTATTTATTACCAGGCTTTTTTTGCTCACCACTAATCCACTGTAAAAATGTAAATTAGTTTGTATAAGGTTCGTATTCTTTCTTTGGGTCGTAAGTTCCGGAGCGGTATTCTCCAGTAAGACTTGGAACTTTCATCTTCATACCAGGAAGAATAAGATTTGGATTTTCTGGCTTTGGCATATTTGATTTATTTGCCTGATAGAGATTTTCCCATAACAATGGATTGTTGTAGATATAATGTCTTCCAGAAATATTCCAGTAACAATCTTTTGTTTCTGCCCAAGGACGAACAATATAATACTCAGGTAGTGGAGTAACTTCTTTTATTCCATCCAATGCAGCAAGACACTGTTTTGCAAAATCATCGGCAGCAAGCCAATTTTCTTCTGCAAAAGCAGCCTCAGCTTTTTCTAAATCTTCTTTAGCAGCTGTGTAAGCCATAGGATAAATATTTGGAGCATCTATTTTTTCGGCCCATGCCAGCTGATTCCTGGCAAGAGCAATACTATTACTGGCATTACCTTTTTCTGTCATAGCTGCAATAAATGCTTTTGATAATTCTGCGTTTTCTTCTGCCAGTTTAGAATATTCAATAGCATCTTCATACTGACCAGCATCCATTGCAATTTCAGCTTTTTTTGTATATTCATTTGCCAGTTTTTGATAAGTATTATTTTTATAACTTACGGCAAATACAGAAGTTGTGAACAAGGCCACTAAAAGTACTAATGTAACTACTTTTTTCATAACTATTCCTCCTGTGATTCAGGGTTTTCTGAATTTTCAAGATTTTCTTGCATTTCAACTTCAGTTTCAACGTTCTCTGTTGATTCTGCTGCAGCTGATTCTACTCCATCAGAGATGATTGCTTCTTCGCCAGTGGTTACTGGATTCTCTTCACCAGCAGTTTCCTGATTTTCTGCTCCAGCGGTTTCCGGATTTTCTTCTTCGCCAGCGATTATTGGATTCTCTGCTCCAGAGGTTTCCAGATTTTCTGCTCCAGCGGGTTCCGGATTTTCTTTTTCGCCAGCGATTATTGGATTCTCTTCGCCAATTGTTGCGTCAACTTCAATTACGGCATCATCTGGATTTTCGTAATTATCTGCTTCGAGTAAAACAGCATTTTCCTCTTCAATACCTTCTATTGGTTCTGCAATAGGAGTTTTTGCATCAGCCTCTTCTGCATAATGTTCACTTTCGGCTACACGTTTTTTAGCTGCTTCAATAGCGGCTAAAGCAGCACTACGTTTTTCTTTAACATCGGCAGCAAGCTCTGAATAAAGATTCTTAGCACTTTCATATTTATTCAAAGCCTTTTCTGGGCACTGCATAGAGTACAAAGAATCGCCATCTTTAAAATACTGAGTAGCTTCAGCATATTGTTCTTTTCTTGAAACACCTGCTTTTACTTCATCAGCTGATTTTTTAGCATTAAGAGCTTCTTTTCTTTCAGCCATTGCCAATGACTTGTATGCAGAAATCAAAACAGAATTAAAATCACTGTAAGCGTCGTTTGCTGCTTGTAAAATTTCTTTAGAAGTTGCTGATTCATTTGAATATGCATCTTCTACAAGAGTAAGGTTTTCTAAACCCTTGTTATATGATGACTGGTTATAAAGTGCAAGCTCATTTTCATCAATTTTTTGTTTAGCTGATTTTGCCTTTACATAATTAGCTAAAGTATTATATCTCATCTCCAAATCTGAAGTTTCATCTTCTGAAAAAGATTCTTTTCCCTTCAGCTCCTCAAACAGTGCATCAATTTGAGCAAGCTGTTGACTTGCAAATTCTTGAGCACCTGCTTCAACTGCAACATTTCTTGCATCATTTAAGCGGCTAATAAGCTCTTCTGTATTTACTTTAATAACAGCTTCTGTATTAGACTGTTGAGTTTCATCTTCGTGTTTAGCCAATTCTTCATCTGTATCTTCGATTACAGGTGCTTGAGCGGGAGTTTCTTCAGCTTCGGGCTTTGACTTACATGAAAATAAGGTTAAAGCAAGAAAAACTGTAAGTGTGATTTTAGCAATCTTCTTCATAATTACCTCACTATATTAGTGTAATAATTTTACTATATTTATTTTATAACCTCAACGATAATAGTAGTAGTAAATGTTACAAAATTTTAAATATTGACATTTATTTTTTGATAAATTTGGAGGAAATTATGGCTGATGATTTTTCTTTTAGCATTGAACAAAATTTAGGTATTATTTCAGAGGGGAAAGGCGGCTGGAATACTGAATTAAATTTAGTTTCCTGGGGAGGACGACCTGCAAAGTATGATATTAGAAGCTGGTCTCCTGATCACCAGAAAATGGGAAAAGGCAGCACTTTTTCAAAAGAAGAATTAGTCTCTTTAAAAAAATTATTAAATCAGATTGAACTCTAAGCCTCGTAATTTAATAACAGGGCTCCTTTTTTAATAATAATCTCGTACAGCATTTTTTGAAGCAGAAGGTCTTCCATAAATGAACCTCCACTTCGGATTTCCATGTCTGTTGAAGCTAAAATTGCAAGGATAGCAGTAGCTTGTCCTATTGTCCAGATTTTAGCAGCATTTCTGTATTGAGCCTTAATTGTAGCCCCAGAAAATCCCTTTGTTTTTAGCGTAAAATCATCTGGAATTCCATTTTCGTGAATACGGTGCCATGTGATTAATCTTCTAAAACAAGAAGTCAGCCCCGCAATTATCTGTACCGAATTATTATCTTTTGAAAGTCTTACTTTCTGTAAAATATTAAGTCCATTTTCAAATCTTTTTTCTTTTGTATCTTCCGAATGACAGATTGTATTAAAAAGTGTAAAAGCTGATTCTTCACGGTTATGAGTTAAAACAGATTCTACGTCATCGCAATTAATTTCATGAGATTGTGGAAAACAAACCATCAGACGGGAACATTCATTTCCTAAAGCCTGGGTATTATTTTCTACCATATCCAAAATCAACTGACAGGCCTCTTCCTGAATACCGTAACCCTTTTTGGCAAAAAAATTTTTTATCCAAGGAAGTCTTTCGTTTTCGTACATTTCCCAACATTTTTTGCGATTTTCAGCTGGGATTAATTTTTCTAGTTTTGAATCCACAGAAATTTCATCAGATATAAAGACCAAAATAGCATTGTCCGAAGGATTTGAATCAAGCCAGTTTTTAATAATTTCTATTTCTTCTTTACGTTTAATTACTTCTGCATTTTTACAAACAAGAAATACTCCGTCGGAAAATAAGGTTCCATTTTCCAAAATTGACATTGCTTTTGCCAGTGGAGATTCCAAAAGATAAATATGATGTTCATCCAATTCTGGATATTTTTTCCGTGCGGATTTTTTTACATCTTCTAAATACGAATCTCTTTTTCCAAACTCCGGGCCTGAAAAAAGATAAATTGGAGCTGCCATCTTTTAATTATATGTCCTTACAATATTTGAAAGTATCCCAACTATTCTAACATCTGTACAATAAATTGGTTTAAAGTCTGGATTTTCAGGCTGAAGACGAATACGCTGGGCTTCCCTGTAATATCTTTTTAATGTAATTGCATCATCAATAACAGCAACAATTATCTGACCGTCTACTGCTACTGATGCCTGTTCAATTACTGCTAAATCTCCGTCAAGAATACCTGCATTAATCATACTCTGCCCCCTGACTTTTAGGGCAAAATAACTTTTTCCGGGACGAATAAAAGGCTCTGGAAGATTAACATAACCATCCAGATTTTCTTCACTTAACAGAGGTTTACCAGCTGCAACTGTTCCTAAAAGAGGAATTTTACCAACATACAAGGCTGGTTCTTTTTCTCTTGGATCTGATAAAACCCTGATTGATCTTGATCTATTTTGAGATTGCGAAAGAAATCCTTTTTTTTGTAAAGCTGTAATATGATCTTGAATTGCTTTTAGTGAAATTCCAAAATGATCACTAATTTCTCTTACTGTTGGAGGATATGAATTTTCTTCTGTGTAATTTGAAATATAAGTAAGAACTTCTTTTTGTCGTTCTGTTATTTTTTTCAACTAGCCCCTCCCGAGTAAAAATTTATTCTTCTTCAAATCTACTACTGAATAATTCTTCAATAACAGCTGCAGCTTCTGATTCATCAGCTCCTGTTGCGCGTAAAGTAAGCTGAGTATTATAACCTGCACCCATTGCAATTACACCCATAATTGATTTTGCATTTACTGTTGCATCATCTTTTGTCAAAGTTATTTCACTTTCAAATTTATTTGATGTCTGAGCAATAATTGCAGCTGGTCTTGCGTGAATTCCAGCCCTATTCTGCACTGTTAAAATTTTTTCAACCATTATTTATGTCCTCTCTTAAAAATACTAATAATATAAAACTTGACTTTTTTTAATAAGAATCGTCATTTCCATTGTAAGCCGACTGAGCATCTCCAGTTTCAATCCACTTAAGAACATTTTGATTAAAATCCTTAGCTGAATTATATCCCATATTTTTAAGACGCTCATTCATTGCCGCAGCCTCAATAATAATAGGAAGATTTCGTCCTGGTCTTACAGGGATTTCAATTACAGGAACTTTTACACCAAGCAATTCCTTATATTTTTGCTCGGTTCCAAGTCGGTCATAAGCTTTATTAGAATCCCAATCTGAAAGTTCTACTATAAGTTGAACTTCCTTTTGATCTCTAATTGCACCAACTCCATATAATTGAGAAATATTAATAATTCCTAAGCCTCGAATCTCCATATGGTGACTGATAATTGAGTTTGCTCCTCGGCCAAGCAATGTATTTCCGTTTACACAACGAACTTCAATAATGTCATCTGCTACTAAACGATGACCTCTTTCTACTAATTCCAAGGCAGTTTCACTTTTACCAACCCCGGAATGTCCATTTAAAAGAATACCAATTCCGTATACTTCTACCAAAACACCATGCAAAGTCTGTTTAGGTGCAAAAATATTTGAAAATACACGAATTATACGATTTGAAAATTCAGTAGAGGTTAAATCTGTTTGTAATATTGGACAACAAGCATCACCTGCTATTCTTCTAAAATCTTCTGTAGGCTCCAGATTGTAGGTAAAAACACAACAAGGCATTTCGCTATCAAAAAAATGAGTTAAAACTTCATCATTCTTTTCTTTCTGTAGTTTCTGAAGATAGGCAACTTCTCCACGGCCAAAAACTTGTACTCGTTTTGTAGAAAAAGCTTCATAAAAACCACACAAAGCTAATCCGGGACGATTAATTTCTGGAACTGTAATAGCTCGCGGTAAGCCTCTGCGTCCAGCAATACACTTTAGATTAAGTGCATCGTGACCAGATAGTTCAAGATCAAGGAGATCTAAGACCGTGACTTTTTTGTCTGCCATGGCTTAACTATACAAATTGTCAGATAAATTTTCAATATTAAATTTATGTTATGAAATTTGTCTTTTACAACATTCTGTTTTATACTTTAAGTAGTTAAGCGTTAGCTTAAATTATTTCAAACAGAAGTGCTCTATTACACTTCGGAGGAGACAACTATGACACCATCAATTAATGCAATAGGCTTTACTTTAGACAAAAATCAATCTGACTTGATAGACACTAAATTAAAAAGAATTTCTTATGCAGAAGATTTAATTATTGACTTGCTCATTAAAATTAAACTCGATAACGGTTTTTCTGTAGAAGCTACAGTAAACTTTAAATGGGGAGCAACAGCTCATGTTTCTGCTGAAGATTTTGATTTTGCGGCAGCATTCAACAAAATGATGGATGTGCTTGATAACAAGGTTAAGAAGGAAAAGGATAAAATCCAGAAAGTTAAGTAATTAACTTTTATCGCTCGTAAGAGTTTTTAATTCCAGCCTGCTGACGGTATTTTGTTACTGTTCGGCGGGCTATTTTTATGCCCTGCTCATTTAATATCTGACAAAGTTTATTATCTGAAATCATTTTATTACTGTTTTCAGCTTTATATTTTTCCAGAATCTCTGCGATTTTAGTTTTTATGAGATCTGCACTAATTTTTTCATCAGAAGGATAGTCTGTATTTTTTACTCCCGAAAGATAAAAATATGAGGCAGGAAAAAGGCCCCAGTCAGTTTGAATATATTTACTGTTTTTTTTGGCCGACATGCGGGAAACTGTTGACTCATTAATCCCCAGTGCAGCAGCAACCTTTCTTCTGGTTAAAGCTTTTAAATGCCCCGGACCTTTTTCAAAAAAATCTTTCTGTTCATGAACAATCTGACACCCCTGCAAAACAATTGTTGATTTACGATATTCAAGATTTCCCAGAAAAGCCTTGGCATCTGTGAGAAGTTTTTTATCAATATTGATACCTTCAACAAGTCTTACTTCAGGCAAAAATCCAGATGCATATTTAACCTGAAAATAAGTATGATTATCACAAAATATTTTACCAGTAGAAAAATCATCTTGATGAAGAAGTCCATTAACTCTTTCTACAGTTAAGACAACATCAGGCTTTTCAAAATCAATCTGAGAAGAATCATAATCATATTGACTGGCAGGAAAGGGGTTCAGACTAGTGATATAGTGAATTGAATTTTCCACCTCTTCAATACTCAATTTTACTCTGTCTAATAATATTTCTTTTGCAAAGGCTTTATTATGATATTCTCTTTTAAAACTTTCTAACTTTTTTAAAACTGTTTCGGCATTTGGTGGATTTAATATTTGAAGATTTCCGTCCAAAATAAAAAGACTTAAATCTGAAGCATTTCCTAAAATTTTTGCCTGAATAAAAAGACTTTCTTCTGCATTTTTACAGCAAACTCCAATTGGATCCATGTTATGAATTAAATCTAAACAATAATCCAGCATTTTTTTATTTTGCAGAGGCCTGTTTTTATCCAGTAAACTTTCTGGAGAAACCATTGAACCATAAAAACCGTATTTATCAAGGTTGTAAATAAGACGTTCACAAAGACTTTTTTCATCGGGACTAAGCTTAGTCATATTTACCTGAGTCATAAGATGATGTTGTAATGTTTCACGACTATCTTCTTTTGATTCAAGAGCTGCCTGATAAGCATCAGAAGTAATAGTTGATTTTTTATTATATATTTCAGAAGATTTTTTAGATTTGAGTGGGTCAAAAACTATCTCCAGTGCAGGATTTTCATTTACAGCCTTAAATATTTCTTCCCTTAAATCCATTGAATTCATTGATAAAAAGCCCAATGCCTGGATTTGCCTTTGAGAAAGATGCTGAACTTGTTTTTGAGTTAAAGATTGATTCAACGGCTCCACCCTTTGATTATAGCACAAATTAAAATCAATCAGTATACTTGGCCTATGAAAACATTAGAACAATTAGGACTTAGAGTTCCACAAATTTTATTACCAAAAAATATCGACATTTCAAGCTGGTCAGTAATTGCCTGCGACCAATATACACAAGACAGGGATTATTGGAAAAAAGTAGAAGAAAATACAAAAAATAAAGCTTCCACTTTAAATCTTATATTGCCAGAAGTTTATTTGAATGATGGCGATAAAGCACAAAGAATTGCAAAAATCCGCAAGACAATGAAATCTTATCTGGACGAAGGAATATTTGATAAGGAAATTAATGGTTTTATTTACCTCGAAAGAAAAACAGCCTTTGGAAGAACCAGAAAAGGACTTATAGCCCAGATTGATTTGGAAAGTTATGAATGGAAACCTTTCAGTAAGGCAAATATCCGCGCTACCGAAGCTACTATTATTGACCGTATTCCACCAAGAAAAGAAATCAGAAAGGGAGCTCCATTGGAACTTCCTCACATAATGCTTTTAGTTAATGATAAAGATAAAAAACTTGTAGAGGGAATTGGTCAAAAGGTAAATCAGAAAGAACCTCTTTACCAGGGTCAATTGATGTCTAATGGTGGAAGTATTTGCGGTTGGGAAGTTTCTTCTGCGGAGGAAATTGATTATTTAACCCATACTTTAAACACAATCGCAGAAAATAATACTTCAGAAGATGGTTCAACTTTCCTTTTTGCAGTTGGAGACGGAAATCATTCTCTTGCAACAGCTAAGGCAGTTTGGGATGAATACAAAGATGAATTAATCAAAAACGGCGCTGGTGAAAATGACTTAAAAAACAATCCAGTTCGCTATGCATTAATAGAAATTGTAAATATATATGACCAGGGATTAACTTTTGAGCCAATCCACCGAGTTATTTTTAATATCAAGTCAGAAGATTTAATTAAAGAGCTTTCTCAAAAATTGCAGGGTAAATGCCGTCAGGTAGAATCCGCACAAGAATTAGAAGATGCTGTAAAAAATTCCTGGGCCAATTTTGGATTTGTTTTTAAAGAACATGGAAAGCAAAGATACATTCTTATGCAAACACAGATTAAGGAGCTTGCAGTTTCAAGACTGCAACCAGAAATCGACAGTTTCCTAAAAAATTGTAAAGATTCTGAAATTGACTACATCCACGGAAGCCAGGAAGTCTTCCGCTTAGGCTCACAGGATAAAGCATTAACAATTTTACTCCCACCTATTGCTAAAGATTCTTTCTTTGACACAATTAATGGACGGGGACCTTTACCACGTAAAAGTTTTTCTATGGGAGAAGCCGATGAAAAAAGATTTTACCTGGAATGCCGCAAATTATTCAGTTAATTTTGCTATTTGAATTTGATTATCATAGGCCTGGGCAACTTTTAAACAACGGGCCTTACAAATATCAAAAATTGTATTAAAGCCGTTTGATGGATTTTCTTCCACTGGCGGCTTTTTTATTTTCTCTGCCTTTTGAATCAAAATACAATGTCTTTGCCCCTTGTCCTTAGAATTTAATTTACAGACAGCTTCAAATGTTGTTCCACTACCGGCAAAAAAATCCAGAATCAAAGCATTTTTTTTCATCTGCGTAATTTCTATTAAGTGCGAAATTAAATCAACAGGCTTTGGATTATCAAAAAGCCCCTTTTGACCAAGCAGATTATCCAGATGATTTTGCGCTGCCCGTGTTGATTCTACACAATCAATAATATTCCTTGGAATTACAGGTGTTGAAGTTCCATTAAAAATCTTTACACGAGGAACACAAGAACAGGCAGGGGTCTGTCCCCAGTAAATACAATTATCTTTTATCAAAGCCTCTATTTCTTCTTTACTGCGCTGCCATTGCCTTGTCCACTTTTTTCCAGAAGGAGAAGTAATCGTAAAATAATTTGGATGATTTGGATTTGATCTTTTTTCCGAAAATGAAATACTTCCACTAAACCAGTTACCACGCGGATCCTTATCTGGATTTGTTTTTGCCCAGCAGGAGGATTCATATTCACAAAATTCAGCTAGTTTAGATTTATTCTTTGCATAGCAGAGAGTGTGTTGCTGCAAAGTCCTGGACCACTTATCTTTTTTACCTTTTCCGTGAAGCCACATAAAATCATTCACAAAATTTTCTTCACCAAAAATCTGATCGCATAAAAGTTTAAGAACATAAAGTTCACTTTGATCTATAGCAATAAAAATACAGGCCGAATCCGATAAAAGTTCCCGAGCCAATTTTAATCTACGGCTCATAAAACTTAACC
>CAMGTC010000068.1 GCA_946061765.1 uncultured Treponema sp. | reverse complement strand
CGGAACCCTGAAAAGCCTGTTTTTTGCGAAGCAAAAAGCCACCCAAAGAATTAAATTTTAAAACTCGACATTTGTCCTAATAATAAAAATCTTGTAGAGGAAGGTTTAAAATGAATAGTGCAGATGGCACTATTCATTTTAACTTGAGTTTTTTGCAAAAACTCTTTTTATTTACGTGTTCGCTTACGCGAACGTTTTGTAAATCCTCAGTTGTTGAAACAACTTGCGGTTTACAAAATTAAGGAAGGTTAATTTCTGTATTTTCTAAAGTTTTTTCCAGGTAAAGTTTTATTACTTTTTCAATATCTTCTTTTGCCTGATTTGCCTGAATAAATTCAAAAGTAAGACTTTTTATTGCAAGAACTGCATCCTGATAATCTAAATAAAAATTATATTTTTGGAGTAAATCCGCACAAGATTCTGGACTTTCAATAATATTTCTGCAGCTTTCAGAAAATATTTGAATAAAAGAGTTTATACTTTCTGTATTTTCTTTCAAAAAAGATTTTTTTACAGTTAATAGCATTATTGGATAAGATTGATTAGATTCTTCTTGTATAAAATTATTTAAAGGATAAGTTCTTATTGTCTGAAGGTCATAATTTTGACAGATTGAAGCATAAGGTTCAGGTAAAATTCCATATAAAATCTTATCATTTATAATTAAAGAGGGAATTTGGGAATTTGAATAAGAATAATCAAAGGATAAATCTGTATTTGACAAATAAAATTTTGAAATTACATCTGTAATAGAATCCTGCCCTTCCAGATATATTTTTTCTTCCTGTAAAGTCTGTAAATCATTTAGATTTTGATTTTTTGTAACAATATAAAAATTACTCTGCTGACTTACTCCAAGACAAATAAGCTTATCATTACCTGACTGAGACATTTTTGCTATGACAGAGACAGGTAAAAGACATATATCAATCTGATTATTTAATAATTTTTTGACCATATCTTTTGTATCACTGCAAGAATAAAACTGAAGCTCTTTATCATCTACAGAAAGATAATTTTCCATCATATATAATAAGGGCATAGAAGAAAAAGATTTTGTGTAAGCAATTTTTATCTGCCCAAAAAGTAATGAGAAATTAAATAAAATCAAAATGAAGAGATTTTTTTTCATTGATTATGCATCACCTTTACTTCTACAGCTTTTTTTGTAGATTTTTTATTAACCAGCTTTACTTTTAATGACAGTTCGTCTGAAGAAATATCAATGTCTACTGTATTAAAGATTTGACCAGATTTTTCCAGAATTTCCATTGCAAGAGGATCTTCAATCTCTTTACGAATAAGTCTTGCCATAGGTCTTGCACCCATAGCAGGATTATAACCATGTTCAATCAAATATTCTTTTGCTTTTGATTTTAAATTAATCTTAAGATTTCTTTCTTCAAGTCTTTTTTGTAAATCAGCAAGTTGAATATCAAGAATTTGTGATACTTCATCCTTGTTCAAAGCATTAAAGACAATTACATCATCAATTCTGTTTAATAATTCTGGATTTAATAATTTTTTGAGTTCATTAAGGGCATTGGCTTTAATTTCATTAAATGACATTAAACCATCTTCATAGCCAAAACCAACTCTATTTTCGTTAGTAATCTGTCGGGCACCCGCATTACTTGTCATAATAACAACTGTATTTCTAAAATTTACAGTGTGACCAAGATTATCTGATAATTCACCTTCTTCTAAAAGTTGTAAGAGTAAATTAAAAATATCAGGATGAGCTTTTTCTATTTCATCAAGTAAAACAACAGAATATGGATGACGTCTTACCTGCTCAGTTAAAACTCCACCATCTTCATAACCAACATATCCAGGAGGAGCTCCAACTAAACGGCTGGCATTATGTTTTTCCATATAATCAGACATATCAATTCTTATTAATGATTCTTCTGTACCAAATAAATATTTTGCCAGAGCCTTTGCTAGCTGAGTTTTTCCAACTCCAGTAGGGCCTAAGAAAATAAAAGAACCAAGCGGATGTTTTGGAGAGGAAATTCCAGCTCTACTTCTTCTAACAGCTCCACAAATAATTTTTACTGCTTCTTCCTGACCAATTACTGTATTGTGCAGTTCTTTTTCCATATTGATAATTCTTACAATTTCACTTGAAGTTAATTGTTCAACAGGAATATTTGTCATTTGATTAATTATTTTTTCAATATCAGAAACACTTACTCTTTTTGCAATGCTTGAATTTTTATTAATTAAATCTGTGTAGATATTCAGTTTTCTCTTTAAATCCTGAACTTTATCGCGAACTAAAGCTGCACTTTCATAATCCTGATTCTCTACAAGTTCTTTTTTTTCTTGAATTAACTGACTTATATTACTTTCTATTTCGTGTAATTCTAAAGGTTTATCATCTTCCTGGATTTTTTTTGCAGCACCAGCTTCGTCCAAAATATCAATGGCCTTATCTGGGAGTACTTTTTCTGGAATGTATCTTCTGCTTAATTTTACAATTTCTGGAATTACATCATCATCATAAATAACATTGTGGAAATTTTCATATTTTGCTTTTATTCCATTTAGGATTTCAACTGTTTCATAGTCATTTGGTTCTTCTATTTTTACAAGCTGGAATCTTCTTTCCAAAGCAGAATCTTTTTCTATATGGCGGGTATATTCTTTTGTTGTTGTAGCTCCAATTATCTGAATTTCGCCACGAGAAAGAGCTGGTTTCATAATATTGGAAGCATCCATTGTACCTTCTGGACCACCAGCTCCAATTATTGTGTGAATTTCATCAATAAAAAGAATAATATCCGGATTTTCCTGAATCTCCTTCATCATTTTTTTCATTCTTTCTTCGAATTCACCACGATATTTTGTTCCTGCAACTAAAGCGGCTAAATCTAAAGAAAGTATGCGTTTTTTAAGAAGATTTTGTGGTACTTTACCGCTAGCTATGTATTGAGCAAGACCTTCTACAATTGCGGTTTTTCCAACTCCAGGTTCTCCAGTTAAAACAGGATTATTTTTATTTCTTCTGGAAAGAATTTGAATAAGTCTGTGAATTTCTTTATCTCTGCCAACAAGAGGATCAAGTTTATTTTCTTTTGCAAGTTTAGTTAAATCCCTGCTATATTCTGCAAGAAAAGACTGTTTTTCTTGATTTTTTGATTTATCTGCAGGCTGATTTTTTTTATCAACTTTAGACTGTCCAAAAACGTTGTAAAAATTATTAGTTGATTTTTCATCAAAAAGACTTCTAAAAACTTCATCTACAAGATTTTCTGCATTGGATTGTCTGATTGAAGATTTATTTTCACTTTGTATATCCATTACAATAAATCTTATGTCCATTATAGAATATCCGGAACTTGTAAAAAATTTTGAAATATGTGAATCTTCTTCGCGAATAGCTGCCAGCAAAAGATGTTCGGTTCCAAGATAATCATTATGGAGAGCACTTGCTTCTATATCAGCAACATCAAGTAATTTAGTATATCTTCTACTTTTTGGAAGGTTGTCTAAATTTGGATTATTAGAATCTTTCTTTAAAAATTCTTCAAGAAGATTTTGCAATGTAATGGTATTAAGATTAATTCTTTTAATTACAGAATAAGCAATACCTTCTTTGATTTTTAAAATAGAGAGCATTATATGTTCTGGTAAAATCTGATTGTTTCCGTACAGTCTGGCTTCATCTTGGGCTAAAGCCACTAAGATTTTTTTTGCTCTTGGAGATAAGTTTTTCAATTTAACAACCTCAAAATAGTCTATTTGAAAATGATTTTTCCCATAGCCTGTTGAACTACAACAGCTCTAAGTCTTTGAATTTGCATTGATAAACTGTTTTTAATATCATCTTCATAAGAAAATGAATAATTATCAATCAAATAAATAAGATGTCCGTCTTTTGTAGTGTAATAAAGTGCATTTAACTCACTCTCTTCTATTCCAGAAAGAATTCCCAACTGCAAACCAAGTTTGATTGCATTTAGGATTTCTTCAACTTCAGAATAGTCCAAAAGTAAGGCATTCATTCCCATTACATACATCTTTTTTACAAGATCTAAGACTATTGTAGAATTATTATCGGCTAGTTTTGAGCGGAACTTTCGTTCTGTTTTTAAAATATAAGTACCAAGAGCCTGCATTTCTGCAAGCTGGTCTAATTCACTGCCATCAAAACTTGTTTCAGGAAAAATATCAAAAATACAGTTTCTGGCAGAATTTTCAAAAACTGATTTTATAGAAAAATGCCTGTCTTTAAGATATTTAATCAAATCTGTAAAAGCATTTTGGATAACTGTAGAAGGAATAAAAATTCTAAGAGAAAGTTTCATTCCTGTTCCACAATCTTTTAATTGAGAAGTAAGATAGCCAAATTCATAACTTGCAGCAAATTGAAGTTTGGACTGAAGATATTCGTCGAGCTTATAAATTTCCTGCATTAAATATTCAGGCTGAAATCCACTGGCAAAGGCTATTAACTTAAGGTGTTCTTTATTATTTAAAAGTGCATAAAGATTTTCGCCCGAAGATAAAAATAAACCCGAAAAATCAAACTTAGGATCCAAAGGCAGGATATTTTTATCAAATAAAATCTTTCGCCCAAAATCTGAGATATCTGATTTTTTAATATAGGCATATTCTTCTTTTTGATTAAAAGCATCACAAATAATAGAGCAGATTCTTTCTTTATCCATTTTACTTGCTTTTACAACAAAGGGAAAATCAGCAAGATTTCTTACAAGCTTAATTCGGCTGGATAAAATAACATCATCCTCTGGGCCTGAATAATTGTACCAGGAAGAAAGAGTTTTTTTATCTTCAATTTCTGATTTTTTCAAGATAAATCTCCTTCCTCGATATTATCTTTTGTATCCGAGTCTTTTTTGCTATCTTTTTTGGTAGAACTAGAATTTTCACCCTGAGAAACTTTAGGCATATCTAGAACAGTAAGATAATCACGGTAAAAAGCAGCCTTTTCATATTCTTCTGCAGCAATTGCTTCATCCAGTCTAAGCTGCATTTCCACCCTCATAACTAAATTTGACCGGTAATCTTTTAATTTTTTTGGAAGAGAACCTTTATATTTAGTATTTTTATTGATTTTAGATAAAATTTCTTTAATTTCTGCCTCGAAAGTATGGTAACATTCGGGACAAGAAATTAATTTAGCTTTAAGAATCTTATCAAAACTTGAACCACAAACAGGACAAACTTTCATCTAACACCATTAACTTTTTCTTAAAATATCAAGAGGCTTTTCTTTACCAGCCTTAATTGAAGGAATAAGAGCTACAAGGAAAGAAAGAATAATTGTTGAAAGAGCAATTAAAAAAATCTGGCTAAATGGAATATCTATTGGGATATTTTGTAAATAATAGGCAGGATCCATCAAATGAATCTGCTGAACTTCTTCTAATGGAATACCTTTAAAAATATAAGCTATTTTTGCAAAGTGATTAACCAGTTTTTCCATCATCATAACAAGCTGGTTTGCATTTACCGCAAGTAAAAGACCAACTGGAATTCCAATTAAAAGTCCACCTAAACCACAAGACATTCCAGCAATGATAAATGAAATTGTAATTCCAGACGGACTTGCACCAATACTCTTTAAAATTGCAATTTCTTTTTTACGCTCCATAACCAGCATTACAATTGCAGAAGCAATATTTATACTTGCCACAAGAACTATCATCATCATAATAAATACAAGCATTACTTTCGTAGAAGAAAAATTTTCAAATTCTGCAGCATTAACCTGGTCCCAGCGGTAAAGATTTACATAACGTCCTAATTTTACTGCTAAATCATTCTGGATTCTTACTAAATCTGTTGCCAGTGGATCTGGAGTTTCAATCATAACATTATAAGTTGCAGAAGAAAGAGAAAGTGAGGAATATGCTGTATCCAGAGGAATAAAAATCCAAAATTCATCCAGTTCTTGATAACCAGAAGTTATAATTGCAGAAACTTTAAATGAAGTGAGTTTTGGAGAAATTTTTCCGTTAATATTTTTTGTAGTAATAATTCTAAAAGTATCACCTGGTTTTAATTTTAAGGTTTCTGACATTTTTTTACCAATTACAGCTTTTCTTTCGCTTGTATTTATAAAATCCTGTAAATCCCCATCAACCACGGTAAATAATTCTTTAAAATAATGATTTTTTTCAAAGACATCAGTATCTATAGCCCTGAGTTGAACTCCTGTACGAAAATCTTTTCCAGCGGCAAGGGCAGATATTCCAACTTCGGGATAAACAGCCAGAACTCCCTCTACATCATAAAATTCATTTGCGTAATCTCTAAAGGCCTGGGCACTTTTTACCTGACGAATAGAAGATGCTACATAGGCATTAAGATGATTAGAAGAAAGGCCAATAATTCTTTCTGTCATTCCGCTAATCATTCCATTTGTAATTGAGATAACCACTACAAGAGGAACAATACTCAGCCCAATACAAAAAAGTGCGCCAAATAAACTTCGTCTTGCTGAAGATTTTTTATCTGATTTTGGGAAGATTAAACTTTTTGCAAACAATAAAGAGGATTTGAATGTCATTAATTTTCACCCTGCTCTTTTATACAAACTTCTTCAAGCTGAGCATTTTTGATTTTATAACAGATATCACCTTTTGCAGCCAGGTGTAAATCGTGAGTTACCATAAAGAGAGTCTTCTTATATTTTTCTACCATCGAAAATAATAAATCTCCAATCATACCCGCATTTGCAGGATCAAGGTTTCCTGTAGGTTCATCGGCAAGTATTAAAGTTGGATCGTTGATTAAAGCTCTGGCTGTAGCAACTCTCTGTCTTTCGCCGCCAGATAGCTGTGATGGAAGATGATCCTTTCTATCAATAATTCCTACATCATTCAATAACTGCTCTGCTCTTTCTTTTGCTTCCTTTTTGGAAATTCCTGCAATATAGGCCGGCATATAAACATTTTCTAAAGCTGTAAAATCTTTTAAAAGATAATGAAACTGAAAAATAAGCCCCAGGTAATTAGATCTGTAATCTGAAAGTTCTGCTTCTTTTAATTGTGTAAGATTCCATTTTCCTGCAATTACACTTCCTTTTGAAGCATTATCTATACCGCCAATTATATTTAGAAGTGTACTTTTTCCACTTCCACTTTCTCCTACGATTACAATTTTTTTACCCTCTTCTACTTCAAGGTTTAAATCTTTTAGGACTGTTAATTTTTCGCTGTCAGTTATATAAGTTTTTTCAAGATTTTTAATGGAAACTATACTACTCATTGTGAAGAACCTCCGCTACAGTTAATTTCAAGACATTTTTGCTGGCAGCCCAGCTTGCAAATAAAGGAGAAAGAATTCCAAAAATAGAAATCATAAATACCTCCTTAAAGAAAATACGAGCCGGAATTGAAGCATATAATGTGTAAGTAGAATTTTCACTTACGTAAGAAAGATTTTCTCTGTCAAAAATAGCAGTAAATAAATACTGCAAAGAATACATAACTTTTGAGGCCATAGTAAAAACAAAATCAGTATTAATACTAATCAATAGACCAAGAATTACACCAAAAAAGGCTCCAATAATCCCAGTTAAAGCTCCACGTGCAATAAATATAGCCTTAATTTCCCGGTTACTTGCCCCAAGAGCAGAAAAAATGGCAATTTCACCTTTTCTTTCAAAAACAAGTTTTCTCATTCCATTGTAAATATTGATTGCAACTACAACAAATATAATAGCTACCAGAAGTAAAAGCATATTTTTTTCTATTCTTAAAGCACCAAAAAAAGTCTTATTATAATCTCTCCAGGAAGAAACTTTAGCTTCTGGTAAAAATTTAGTCAGCATTGCAACTGTATGCATATCGTCATTGGAATCTTTTAATTTTATTCCCCAGATTTTTTTGGCAGATTTACCAAAATAAGAATTTGCCGCGTTGATATTTACAAAGCAAAAAGAAGAATTAATTTCCTGATAACCGCTGTTTACAACTCCAGTTACTTTAAAATTTCTTTCACCAGAAAATAAATCTACGTCGCTACCGCCACTTAAAACCAGAAGATTTACAGAACTTCCAATATAAGCACCAAGACTTCTTGCAAGACCACTACCCAATACAATTGAATTTTCTTCAGATAAATCAAAATAACCGCTTACAAGTCTTAATTCTTTTTTAAACCCCGGATCTTCATTATAAACATTTGGATCTATAGCCCTGATTATAGCTGCACTTTCCCTTCCCTTATAACCTGTCATAAAAGTCTGGGCTTCGTAAAAATCTGTAACATAAGAAATTCCCTTATTGTTGTTACAAAAATCCAAAAGAAGAGGAATGTTTTCCTCATCAAGATTTTCAACTCTGGCATGATAAGAAGAAACTTCCAGAATAGAATCAATAAAACTCATTTGAAAACCATTCATAACACTCATTACAACAATTAAAGTCATAACTCCAAAACAAATTCCTAAAGTTGCAAGAGTTGAAGTTACTGCAGAACGGCCTTTTCTATCTACACGAGAAAAACGTCTGGAAACACCAATTATCCATCTTAGGCTAGAAATTAAGTTTTTATTCTTTTTCATAATTTTTTATTCTCCAGACTTTATTATTACTCTTATAAATCTCTCTTATTTTAGCATTATCTTCATAATAAGTCGTTACACTAAAACTATCATCAAAATAAATAGTAGAAGAGTACTTTCCTTCAATCTCTGTATAATTACTTTTGAGTTTTAAAATATTATCTTCATAATATTCCTGATCTGGAGGAATATCATCTCCATTTTTATAAGTAAATAAATATTTTTGCTCAAAGGTATCGCTTAGATTCTGGAAAGTATCATCATAAGTATGAGTGATTTTTATATTTTCCAAAACTTTATTATCCTGATTGTATTTCCACAAGCATTTTTCTGTTAAATATTCTTTTTCTTCATAAATACTATATAGTAATTTTTCTGTTATAAGACCAGCCTGATTATAAAAATCTTCTTCTTTTGCATCCTGACTTTTTATTGATTTTTTAAGAGGTTTAAAAGACTCTTCATTATATTGATATTCTTCTTCTTTAATAATTACTGAATCTTTTGGATTTGTAATTTTCCAGTATTCTTTTTTTACAAGTCTGTATAAATTATCATAAAATTCCCGGCAGGTTGAATCTTTACTGGCAGTTGTAATTACAAAAAATTCCCCAATCTTACCGGGCATAAAGATTTCATCGTCAAAAGACATTAGGGAAAGGGAATTATCTTCTCTTAAAGTAATAATTTCCTCTCCATTTCTTGAGATTGAAGATTCAATTTCCTTATTTAAGATTTCATTTTCCTGATCCAAGGCTTCTATTTCGCCAGCAATTCTTTCTTCTTCGGAATTTATAAATAAAGAATCTAGCCATTCGCCATTATCAGCTTCTGCAACATAAAGACCAGAAAGTTGTAGAACTAAATCTTCATCCGGGAAAAAATCCTGCAAATAAGATTTAATCTGATGATTTTCAAAATCAATATAATTACGATTTAATAAAAAAAGCAGATTATTTGGAACTTTTAATTCATTTTTTTCAATTTTAAGAAGATTTTTATCATACTCCCCGGTTAATGAAAATCTTATTAATTCAAAAGTATAATTACCGGCTGCAAATAATTTTGACATAAAAAGTCCGCAAATTAAAAATAAAGAGAAAAATATTTTTTTATGTCGTCTAATTCCACTCAAAATCAACTGGTACCTGGTCTTTTAATTAAAATACGTAGAGTTAAGAAAGTCTCTCTCTTAAAAGCTTTAGCTGAACTTTTTTCTTCTGTAATAAAATCAAAATCAAATTTACAAAGATAAAAATTCCTTGATATAAGCTTCTTCATCAAATACAGAAATATCCTGATATTTTTCTCCAGTACATACAAATGCAACCGGGAGATTTAATTCCTTTCCTATTGAAATTGCAATTCCCCCTTTGGCAGTAGAATCGTATTTAGTCAAAATGATTGCATCAAGACCCACAGCTTCATTAAAAACTTCTGCCTGACGAAGTCCGTTCTGCCCGGTTGTTGAATCAATCACAATAATTTTTTTATAACAGTTTTCATCTGCTTTAGAAGCACAGATTTTATCTATTTTTTGAAGTTCCCTCACAAGATTTTCTTTATTGTGTAAACGTCCTGCTGTATCTGCCAATACAAGCCCCGCACCCTTTGCCTTAACTGCTTGTGCAGCATCAAAAACTACAGCGGCAGGATCTGAACCATGCTGATGACTAACAACACGGATATTAAGATTTTTTCCATGCATATCTAACTGTTCAATTGCGGCTGCTCTAAAGGTATCGGCACTAGCAAGTACAAGATTTTCAATTCCATGGTTTTTAAAATAATTACCCATTTTGGCAACACTAGTTGTTTTTCCTACTCCATTTACACCAAGAATCATCCAGACATTTACTTTGTCTTTTTCTGGAAATAGATTGATAGATTTTACATTTTGTAAAAGCAGATTTTTAAGTTCTTCAAGAATTTCCCCCTGGTCGGTAATTTTCTTTTCCTGACAAATCTGACTTAATTCATCTACAATAAGAAAAGCAGTTTTTGCTCCTATATCACCTTCAACAAGCATATCTGTAAGCTGGTCATAAAAATCTTCATTAATTTTTTTTGTGTTTTTAAATAGATTTTTTAATTTTTCGCCAAAAGAACCTTTCATGCTATATCCTCTTATTTTTTTTCTTCACTCTCTATAATATCTTTCTGAATTTCAGAATTACCTTCTATTTCAACAACAGTATTATCTTCCTCAAGAGGAAAATTTTCTTCAAATATATAATCATTTTTTTTGTTTGTAACTTTTACCTGTCTTGGAAGAACTGAATCTGCCGCAATAAAATATCTGACCAGCTCATAAACAAAAAATACTCCACAGGCAATAGAAATTCGTGAAGAAACATTATAAGCCTTTTCCCACTTTTTTGCAGTCTGGTAATTTTCTTCAGTAGAAAAACTATCGTTATACAAATTTGCCATATTAAAATAATTTCCGTAAGTATAAAAAGCTGGCATAAGAGAAACAATAAGAGCTGAATAAGCTCCATACATCCATTTACGTCTTTTATCAATATAATTATTTCTATCTTTTGGTTTTGCACTTAATAAAAGATTTTTTCCATCAACACTAAGTTTTGGTGGAATATAATAAAAATCAGTTAATCCATCTTGGGAAATAAATTCTCCCAGTATTGATTTTCCATTTACCTTGATTTTTGATTTTCTTGCATCTACCTGCTGGGCCAAAAAGCCATCAGCATAAAAAAGACCGGGAAGAGGTTTTATTAATCCCACCTGAACATAACCGTCGTAGAGTGGTTTTAAAGTAACTTCAATAGAGTAATTTTTATTTCCGTCAAAATAATAATCAACAGAAAGACTTTCATAACCTTTTGCTACAAACTGAAGATTATGAACTCCAGAATCCATTAAAAAATTTTCAGGAATAGAAATCTGCCTCATATCATCAATGTAAAGTTCAACAGCAGCATCTTTTGGTTCAATGGAAAAATTAATTTTAACCGGCATAGAATTAGTAATCAGGGGAACCAGCTGACGGGCTATATTTGAAGTTAAAATATCCATATCCTGTAAGGA
>CAMGTC010000067.1 GCA_946061765.1 uncultured Treponema sp. | reverse complement strand
TAAATTCTCCCCACTTAACATTTTTTAGTTTTTCGTTAAGTGGGGAATCTATTTTCCCAGGCTGTTGTCTCCGTTGTTTTTTATGATGTTCGAAACTTCCCATGCAAGATAGTCGGCAACGGTTTTCTTGAAATCTTCCAGGGTTGCTTTTGTATCTACTGGGGCAGATTGATTCCAGTCATCGCCTTTTGTTGGGTCAATTGTTCCTTCGTAATATTCTTTTTCTGTAAAAATATTAAGTTTCTTTTTGCCAAAACGAACTAAATCTACAAGTTCTGCATATCTGCCTTTTGCGTTGTCTGTATCTCTAAGGTTTACGCTGGCTTTTTTTCTGTTTGTTCTTGTGTAGCCGTCATTTGAAAAATCAATGAATTTTACAGTTTCATCTTTTTCGTGAGCTTCACCAATTTTAAAGACATAAACATAAGTTTGAACACTGGATTTTCCAACAAACAAATCAATAGGCATTTTTATACTTGCAAGAAGAGTATTTTTTTCAAGAATCTTTTTGTTGTATTCAACTGCCTTTCCGCTTCCCGCAGAACCTTGAATAATAATTGCGGCATAACCTTTTTTCATCATAGAAAGAGCTTTTTCTACGAAAATCATTCCGTTGCCTTTTGCAGAATATGGCGGATTTAAAACAAAGGCATCTGCCGGGAAATCATCATCAGTATTTCCAAAACCATATTTTCCATCAAAATCATTCAATGAGTCTTTATTCAAAATATTTGAACTTCCGTCACCCATTAAAATCATATTTAATGTAGCCAGCATATAAATGTTTGAAAGGATTTCCAAACCCAGAAGCTGCTTTGCTTTAATCTCTGCGGATTTTCTGTTTATTTCTTCTGGTGATTTAAGAGTCTTTTTTGCATCATCAAGCATTTCATTCATAGCCGCAACAAGAAGACCTGCAGAACCAGTTGCAAAATCCCAAACAAAAGAATCTTTATTTACACGGGCAAGTTTTACAAGCAAAGTTGCAACATAAGAAGGCGTAAGAACAACATCATTTAATTTGTCTTGTGTAAAACCAAGCCAGCTGTACATTTCGTTGAAAAGTTTTCCAGTAAAATCAGTTGTCAAATCAGTTTTATAATATATTCCCAAATCATCTACAATTTTTGAAAAGACACGCTTTAACTGACTTTCTCCTTTTTCAACTTTATTAATGTTTTCTGTAGTTAAAGTATTTGCCAAAGTTCTGACAATCAAATCTTTTTTATCTTTTGGAATCTGTTTTTCATTCAAAAAGGCATTTATTTTACGAAGAACAATATCGCCGTCACGATTTCCTTCTTCCAAAGAAGATTTTAAATCATCTTTTTCAAGCGGAGAAACTTTTTTAGGAATACCAAGAGTTGCAATAATTGAGGCAGCAACTAAATAAACACGGTCATTTTCACCAAGACCTTTTTCATTTTGATAAATATCATTATTGAGTTTTACAAGACTTGCACCGATTTCCTGCTCACGCTTTTCCTTTAACTTTTCCTTTTCTTCATCAGAAAGAGAAAGTGCTTTTACTTTTTCAATAAAGGCATCGAAATTTTCTTTTTTAAGGAATGAAAAGTCTGTATATTCATCAACTTTTTGTCCAACACCAAAATTGCTTTTTGAAACATAATAAACACCAATTGAATATTCCAGTTTTCCAGAATCGTTTTTAAAACCTGTCATTCCAATTGAAATAATATCAGTGTAATTTGTGTAATGAAGAATTGCATTTGCATAATGAACAGCACCGTTCACTGCGTATGAATTTATATTTTTAAAGTCAGGTTCATTCTTAGAATTTTTATTTGCCACATGACCTTCTTCATCCAATTTGACAAGTTTATCTTTATAACCTTTGTATTCAATCAAGATTGGATAATAATCGCAATTCTTATCTTGAAGCAAAAGTTTTGCATCAGGACGATTTCCGCCAATACCACCATTTTTAGAAAAATATTCTTCAAGAGCCTTATCTATTTCAGAATTTCCAATTGATTCCTGCTCTAGTTTGTAATCCAGCTTATATGATTTCATCCAACCATTTGCAAGATCTGCAATGTTTGGTTCAACTGATTGTTTTTCTTTTGCCATTATTTTCTCCAAATTACTATATCGACTTATAATTTATTATCGGTTCACCAACCATTCCGCAATATCCCAGACTGCAATTCCTTCGTATTGATACAGGGGATGTTTTGTTCTGGCAATTATCATTTTTGGGTAGGCATCTTTTATGCTAAAAAGTGGTGCAGTTTCTCTTTCCATTGTTTCTGGGCGGGAAATGTCATCGCTTACTTGAATATAGATTTTTTCGTCCCGCTTTATGGCTACAAAATCAATTTCTTTTTTGTAAAGAACTCCTGTGTAAACTTCATAACCTCGGCGTAACAGTTCTATACAAACTATGTTTTCGTAGATTTTTCCATAATCTAGATTTTTAGTTACGTGCTTTGCGTATTTAAAAGAATGGTCTGCAAGGTAATATTTGTCCTGACTTGCAAGATATTTTTTTCCTTTTATATCATAGCGACGGATTTTGTAAAATGCAAAAGAAGCACAAAGATATTTTATATAGGATGAAACTGTTTTATCATCACCACTTTTTCTTGAGGGGACAGACCCCTCAAATTTAAAAAACTAAATCTCCACCAGCAAATTACTGTAAAACTTCACAGTTTCAATCAATGTTTCAACCCGAATACGTTCATCCACCCCGTGAATCATTGCCCTGTCTTCTTTAGACATAAACATTCCGCTAAATCTGTATACTTTATCTGTAATTTTGCAATAATGCCTTGAATCGCTGCAGGCCATCATCAAATATGGACTAACAAGAATTTCCGGCCAGGTTTTATTAATCACTCTTTCAAGAACTTCCCACTGCTGGCATTTTGTTTGGGATTCAATCGAAGGATTATTTTCGCTAACCATCCTGATTGTCACATCCGCTTTCTTTCCAACCGCCTTTCTGGCAATTTTTTCAATTCTGGCCCTAGATTTTTCAACTGTATCAGTTCCCAAAAGTCTCAAATTTAAACCAATCACTGCTGACGAAGGTAAAACATTATATGCCTGACTACCCTGACACATTGTTACAGCACAAGTTGTATGTAAAAGAGCATTTAATTCACCACCCATAAGTGATGAAGCAAGTTTTACAAGAGGTTTTGTAAGCCACAAACTACCAAACAAAAACTTAAGAAGAGGATTTTTATTGTTTTTGCTCATTATCTTAAAAAGCTGTCTTACAGGCATTGTTAATTCTGCAGGACAGGCCTTTTTCTCTATCTGACAAATCACTTTAGATGCAAGTCCAAGAGCTGAATGTTTTGGAGGAGCTGATGCATGACCCGCATTTCCTTTTATTTCAATGTCCATGTAAACAGACCCCTTTTCTGCAGTTCCCACCATGGCACAGCGTTTACTTACACCCGGAAAAACGTTTTCTACAATAGCACCCCCTTCATCCAGAACAAAATCTACCGTAATTCCCTGCTTTTCAAACCATTCAACAATATTTTTACAGGAATCTCCGTTTATTTCCTCTTCGCCACTAAAACAAAGATAAAGATTCTGCTTAGGTTTCCACCCAGCCTTAAGACCAATTTCTACCGCTTCAAGACAGGCACACAAAGTTCCTTTTGTATCCATTGTTCCCCGTCCGCGAATATATCCGTCTACTAAATCTCCGGCAAAAGGTTCAAAAGTCCATTTTTCTTTTTCAACAGGAACAACATCATAATGGGCCATTAAAACTACTGCATGATTTGAATCGGGGTCTGTCCCCTTAATTTTGTGAACAATCCCTGATTTTCCAACTCTAAAAAATTCACAGACAGAATAAATATTTGGAAAGATTTCTTTCAACAAAGCACGGAATTTTTCAAATTCATCCCAATCAACAAGCGAATCATCAATGTTCGAAACTGTTCTGCATTGAATCATCCTGCACATATCAGAAACAATTTTTTCTTTATCAGCCTCAGTAAAATCTGTAAAATCCATTTATTTCAACCAGCCTTTTTTATACATAATTCTGGAAGCTCCAAGGGCAATCAAAATACCTACAGGAACTAAAACTCCAACTGAACTTGCCAGTGATGGAACTGCTACAAAAAGTACAATCATAAATACAAGCGGTACAATCGAAATTTTCCAGTTTCTGCTTATGTAAACAACTCCAAGTCCACCAAACAAAGAAGGCATGATATTATCAAAAGCAGGTTTAAATTTTTCTGATGAAAGTAAAGGCTGGAGAGGAACAAATAAAAATATTCCAGCTGCAATTATCAAAGTTGTTACGATTGAAGCAGTTGCAATTGCTATTGTAGATATGATTTCTCCTTCTTCACTGTTTGCTTTTACTCCCGCACTTTCCATGGCATTCAAAGCGGCAGGAACTTTTAGGGCTGTTACATTTCCTGTTACAAAACTTAAATAGGTTCCGCCAGTACCTAACATTGGTGTAAAAGTGATGATTTCAATAATTCCAACTGTCCAGTAAATTGGTGCAACTCCTATCAATCCTTTTAAAACTACAGAAAATGATGGCCAGGCATTGTAATAAAGGCAGATTGCAACCGGTACAAATAAAATCACGCAAACAGCTGTCCAAATCCAAATCTGTCCAGTTTTATGTGTTTTAGAAATATATTCATCGTATGTCATATTAATCTCCAAAATTAAAGCCCAAAAAGTGGTGCTGCAATAACCGCAAAGGCCATAGAAATCAACAATGAAAAAGGCATAGCATAATTTTCAAGCCAGGAAATTCTACATTTTTTTATCAAAAGTCCACAAATACACATAATCAAAGCTGAAACTGCAAGAACTGCCACAGGAAGAAGACCTTTTAATCCTTCTCTAAGATGACTGAAAACCATTCCACTGAAGGCAGAAATCATTCCCATAAAAAGAGAAGTCATAAATATTTCACCCCACTTTGCATCTTTTGTCTGGATTTTTACTACCCCTTTTTGAATCTTCTTGATAAGAAGAGGAGTTCCTACAACACTTGGCAAAATACCCAAAGTCATAACCCAGGCAATTGCAGAGTAAACTTTTGGTTCTTTTATCATTTCTGAAAGTGAGATATTCAATGCATTTGCCGTAGAAGTAGCTGCAGGAAGTTCATAAGTAATAGCCCCAATTACACTTAGACGAATCCATGGCAAAGGAAGTCCCAGAAATTGAGATAAAGTTACAACCCCTAAAAGAATGGAAAAAGCAGGAGCCAGAGTAAAAATTGCAGTTGATCCGATAGTTTTCCAGATAACAGGCATTTTTATGTTTATGGCTTTAGCCCTGCGAATTGAACGGATTAGAAAAAAAATTGATTGTGCCAGAACAAAAATAATGACACAAGCCGCAAGCAAATATAAAAAAGTACTATTTGGATTAAATATTTTCATAAATTTAATTTTACCATAGTATATTTTGAATTGTTTAAAAAACTTATTGAATTTTTTATGTGAGATTCTTTTATTTAGGGTTTATTACAAACCCTAAAACGGCGAAGTCAAGGCTTTAAGCGTACGAGTGCCTTGACTCGATGTATTTTCTTTTACACATAATTAACAGCTTTTAGTCTGTTAATTCAAAATCACAGGCTTTACCCTGCCAGATGATTTTACCCCTCTGCATTTTTATAATTTGATCACTTAATTCTTTAGCTTCTTCCTGATCATGAGTTACCATTATTGCAGTAAAATTAAATCTATTCTGCAAATCTTTAATCAAATGGGCAAGTTTTTTACGCAAGGGTTTATCTAAAGCCGAAAGAGCTTCGTCAAGTAAAAGTAATTTAGGATTCATAATTAAAGTTCTTGCAAGACACACTCGCTGAGCTTCTCCACCAGATAATGTTCCGGGGTATCTTTTTTCAAAACCTTCTAATTCAAATAATTTTAAAAAATCTAAAGCTTCTTTTCGGGCCTCTTTTTTACTCATTCCTCCAGAAATCAAACCGTAAGAAACATTATCAAGCACATTTAAATGATCAAATAAAGTGTGATTTTGAAAAACTAAGCCTACATTTCTTTTTGCTGGTGGAAGAAATGAAATATCATGGCCGTCCAATATTATTTTTTGTCCCTCTTTTCCCCTGTTTAATCCGCTGATTAATCTTAGGACTGTTGATTTACCAGAACCAGAGGGGCCTAAAATTGAAGTCATACTTCCCTTCTGGCAGGAAAAAGAAACATCAATCTGAATTGAAGCAAAATCTTCTTTTAAATTTTCTGCAACAAAATAATCCATTTTTTAAATCTCCAACCTTAATTCTTATGATATTTCTTTTGAAGTGTAGCAAAAGAATAAGTTATTATACAAATTAATCCTAAAATAAGTCCCGATGCACAGGCTTCATTAAATCTATAGGCAGAAGCAAGTCCATAAGTAAAAAGCGATAGAGTATTAAATTTTGGAATGCCCAGAACTAAAGGTAAACTTGTATCACCTGCACTCACCGAAAAAGTAAATCCAAAAGAAGAAATCAAAGACTTAAGCGAAAGTGGTAAAATTATTCTTACTATCAAGTCTATTCTGTTTTTAGAAATCAAAAGAGCTGAATTTATAGTATCATCAGAAATTTTACTGAGATTTAAATAAATAATTCTAAAAGCTAGAGGCCAATTTAAAAAAGCCTGTAATAAAACTAAATGAAGTGGATTTCCCCGTCCTACAAGTCTTGTAATTATTACTCCCAAAACTACACTTGAAACAGCCATAGGCAGCATAGGAATAACTTTATAAACAGCAAATGATTTTTCGGGATTCTTATTTTCTTTTAATCTTAAAAAGCAGGAATAAATAAAAGCAAAAACTGTTGATAAAAAGGCAGATGAAATTCCTACTAAAAAAGTAGATTTTACAGAAGGCCAAAAAGCTCTTATCTTTATTATTCGTTTAAAGCTTTCCAAACTTGGCCAGACAGCACCATTCCTTGAAGAAGAAAAAGCATTAACTATTATTCCAAGTAAAGGAGCAATAAAAAAAAGTAAAATTACAAAAATTGTCAGGGAAAAAAATAGAATTTCTTTCCAGCCTCTTATTTTTTCTCTTTTTATATAAATTTTATCAGTAAGCCCCTTTGTTCTTTTAGCACTTTTTGCTTCAATCAAACAATAAAAAGTAATGATTATTATTAAAATGATACTTTCAAAAAGAGCCAGTCCAATTAAATATTTATATTCCAAAGTAGACCTGGCGGTTTTATAAATCTCTACTTCCAGAGTTGAATTTCCAATTCCTCCAAAAAGTAAAACAAGAATAAAACTTAAAAAGCAGTAAATAAATACCAGCATGGAAGAAGAAGCTATAGAAGGCAAAAGTTGAAAAATTGTAATTGTCCAAAAAATTCTGAATTCTCCAGCTCCCAAAAGTCTTGCACTTTCTGCTTGATTTGCAGGAAGTCTTTCCCATGCATCACTTACATTTTTCATTATTAGTGGAAAATTGTAAAAACCCTGGGCAATTATTAATCCCGCAAAAGAATATAAAAGTTTCACAGGAGCTTCTTTAAAACCGAATAGTAGAATCAAAGTTCTGTTTAATCCACCATTCAGGCCAAGAAATGTTACATAGCCCAGGGCAATAATCAGGGCTGGCATACAAAAAGGCACAGCCGAGAGAGATAATAAAAATCTTCGCCCTGCAAACTGACGGCGGGCACAAAAAAATGCGGCCGGCAAAGCAATAAGCAGGGCTAAAGCTGTTGAACACAAAGCCTGATTTATTGTAAAAGAGGCAATGCGCAGCAGACGGTAAAAATCCATAAAATTCTATTCCAGAATTTTCATGATTTCATCAACAAGTTTTGCAGTTTCATCAGCTGGAGCAGAAATTGTTTCAGCTGGAATTGGAGCTGCCTTTTTATAGCTTTCTGGTAAAACTACGTCTTGATTTACAGGGTTCATCCACTGAGTTAAAGGTATAGTTGACTGAGCTTCTGTACCAATAAGGAAATCTATAAAGGCTTTTGCACCCTGAATATTTGGAGCACCTTTTAAAATTCCAGCACCTTCTACCTGAATTGCGTGTCCATCTTCAAAAAGTAATGCAATATAGTTGTAATCATTATCATACTCAATATGACTTGCAGCAGAAGTTGTATAAGAAATAACTAAAGGAGCTTCTCCCTTTTTAAATAAACCGTAACCTGTAGACCAGCTTGGAGCCATTGTTAAAATATTTGGTTTTAATTCTTTCCAGTAATCTAAAACTTTGTCTTTGTCACCAAAAGCAGCCAGAGTCCAGTTTACAAATCCTAATCCTGGAGTAGAAGTTCTTGGATCCATAAGAATGATTTTCTTTGCGTAAATAGGAGATGTTAAATCTTCAAGACATTTTGGACCTGGAACTTCAGATTTTGTATCATAAATAAAAGCAAAATGACTGTAATCATAAGGTGTTAAAAACCAGTCATGTGATAATTGTTCTCTTACTGTTTTGTTGATAATTTTATCTGCATCTTTTGGTTTATATGGTAAAAGAATATTCTGACTAATAGCTTTTTCGGAAATGTTATTATCAAGACCAAGAATAATATCTGCCTGAACATTGTCTTTTTCAAGAAGGGCACGATTTAATACATTAATTCCTTCTCCACAATCAACATAAACTAAATCGTATTTTGTTGCAGCTTCGAATTTTTCTTCGATTTCTGGACCTGGACCCCATTCACTTACAAAAGAATCATAAGAATAAACTATAACTTCTTTTGCTCTTTCTGGATTAATAGTTTTAGATTTTTTTGAGCAGCCTGTAAATGCTGTCAAACCAAGTAATGTAATAGTAACAAATTTTAAAGTAGAAGATTTAAGCATATCTTCCTCCGCCGGCATTATCCGGATCAGGTTGGAACTTCATACGAAGTTCTATGGGTATAATCTCAGCCACTTACGCAGCACCCCAGTATTAATTCATAGAATGAAAGAATACGCATATAAAATATCAAAGTGGGACAAATTGTTCAATTATTTTGAGATAATTAGTAGGGGCAAACGTTCATTTCAATTCCAAAAGTTAAACTAATTTAATTTCGGTTAGATAATTCCACAAAAGTCTTAAGTAAGGTGGCCGCTTCATTTTACACTGAAAATGTTTTTTTTCTTTTTTATTTTTCCGCAGGCATAAACGCAGGGCCCTATGACCACTTTTTTTCCAATAAGGTAAATCCGGATTTTTTTCCAGACCATTTGGATTTCCACATCGGGCAAAATTAGCAATGTAATCTTCAAGTAAATCTGCAATTTCCTTATCTTCTGCTTCGTATGGGCGCCAGCTGCTTTCAAGTGTATTAAACATATATCGTAAATCTGCAGAATGAAAAGCCTTTATCTTACTTCCTTTAGGATTAATATCAAAAAAATATAAATATCCCCCGTTTTTTCTTACAAAACTATGACTTACATAGGCAAGTAAAGGAGCATACATATCAGAATTTGTATAACTGAGCATATAATTTACTTTAAGAGGATTTTTGATTAATTCTTTTATGGATTTTGGAATCAAATAACCGTCTATTACCGGCATTGTATTAAAAATATTATCATCTCTAAGAGGTGTAAATTTATCAAGACAGGTAAAAAGTTCTTTTAAATCCATTTTTTTAAGTTCTTCAAAAGTAGAAATACCTGCCATTTTCATAAAATCAAGCCAGTAGGAATGTGCATCACAGGCTTTTTTAGGTAAAGAAAAATCAGGAAATTTTCCACCTCCAGACATCATAACTGCATTTTTAAAAAGCCCCTTACAAAGTGGAGAACAACATAAATACTGTATAGACATAGCACCCGCACTCTGCCCCATAAGAGTTATGTTTTCCGAATCACCATAAAAATCACCAATATTAGCTTTTACCCACTTTATGGCAGTAAACTGATCATCAAGCCCAAGATTTCCATCACGTCCAAAAGTATCATAAATTTCTTTGTGACTTATAAATCCTAAAACTCCAACACGATAGTTTATAAAAACAGTTACAATTCCCCTCTTTGCAAATTCAATTCCCTTAAAAGGATCTTCGTTATTGGAATTTGAATTAAAGGAACCGCCGTGGATAAAAATAATTACAGGATATTTTCCTTTTTTTGAAGGAGTAAAAATATTACAGTTTAAACAATCTTCATCATAAGAAAATTCGATATTTTCTCTTAATTCTTTATGATAAAAATAAAGACAAGGGTTTTCCAAATGAGGAAAATATGTTCTATATTGGGGACAAGAAGGACCGTCTTTTAGAGCTTCTAATGTTCCGCCCCAGCTTGTAACAGCCTGAGCATAAGAAAATCTTTGGGCCTTTGCATAAGGAACGCCACGAAAAATGTTACATTCACTTTCCTGCTTTCCAATTATAGACCCACATTTAGTTTGTAAAGTAATCATAATTATTTCTCCCTTACATTGTACAGGATTTTTGGAAATTTTTCTTAGAAAGAAAGCATTATGAATAATTTTTTATTTAATAAGTATAGACTTAAAAAAGACATAAAAAATCCCGTTCAGCCCGGATGATTAAAGCCAGACTAAACGGGAAAAAAGAATTCTAACTACAGGTTTTTCAATTAGTAGTTTTCTTCGCTAATTTCAAAATAAGCTTTTGGATGAGCACAAACAGGACAAACTTCTGGAGCTTTTGTTCCAACTACAATATGTCCACAGTTACGGCATTCCCAAACCTTAACTTCTGATTTTTCAAATACCTGCTGCATTTCAACATTATTCAAAAGTGCACGGTATCTTTCTTCGTGATGTTTTTCAATTGCAGCAACTGCACGGAATTTTGCAGCAAGTGCTGTAAATCCTTCTTCTTCAGCTACTTTTGCAAATTCATCGTACATATCAGTCCATTCATAATTTTCGCCATCGGCAGCTGCGGCAAGGTTTGCTTTTGTATCTCCAATTCCACCTAATTCCTTAAACCACATTTTTGCATGTTCCTTTTCGTTGTCTGCAGTTTTTAAGAAAATTGCTGAAATCTGTTCAAATCCTTCTTTTTTTGCAACAGATGCAAAATAAGTATACTTATTTCTTGCCTGAGATTCACCAGCAAAAGCTGTCTGTAAATTTTTTTCTGTTTTTGTTCCTGCGTATTTGTTACTCATCTTATTCTCCTCTTAGATTGAATAATTATTTTTGTGAATTTTCACTAGTTGAAGCGCCTTCATAGATTGGTTCAAAATCTTCTGCGCTATGACCACATAAAGGACAGGTAAAATCTTGTGGAAGCTCTTCTCCCTTATATTCATATCCACAGATTTTACATCTCCAACCAATTATTTTTTTAGAAGCTTCAACTTTCACTTTTGGCTTTACATTATTCTGATAGTCTGCATAAGTCATTGGTGGGTTTGTACTGATAATTTCTGCATCTACCACTTCTGCAATAAAGAGAGTGTGTGAACCTAAATCACTTTTAGACAGAACTTTACAAGTCAAATGAGAACAAGTACTGCTAAGAATGTAAGGACAGCCATTTTTATCAAGTTTGTATTCAAAATCTGCAAATTTATTTACATTTCTTCCACTTTGATATCCAAAATGTTTGAATAAATCAAACTTTGCAGTTTTATCCAATACAGAAAGACTAAAAAAGCCACTTTCCTTGATTAAATCACAAGTATAA
>CAMGTC010000066.1 GCA_946061765.1 uncultured Treponema sp. | reverse complement strand
TACAAGCGATTTACTGGCAAAATTAAATTCTCAGCTTTCTCTTGGAAAAATAAGTGATATATTCTTTACTGATTTTATATTTCTATAAAATCAGTAAAGAATACTTAAAATTAATGAATCAGATAAGGACTTGCCAAAGCTAGTAAACGACCGGTTGCTCTTGCAGTTATATGAACTCCATCGTCTAACCATTCTTCCCTCTGAATACATCCATTTTTTCTTAATTCATTGATTAAAATTGTCTGAGTTATTGGAATAATATATTCTGCAATATCTCCATAAATCATTTCGTAGATTTTATCTTTTAATTCAAGGAAGCCGGTCTGATCCTTTGCACTTACACAAATTGCATCTGGGAATTTATGGCGAAGGGCTGTTAAAGTTCCTTTTTCATCTCCCTTGTCGATTTTGTTTAATAGGATAAGTCTAGGATTGTCAGAAGCTCCAATATCATCCAGAACGTCACATACTGTTTCGTACTGGAACATTGCATTTTCATCAGAGGCATCAAGAACTAAAAGCAGCAAATCTGCATCACAGGCTTCTTCCAGAGTTGATTTAAAAGCATCTACTAAGTGGTGAGGAAGATTACTGATAAAACCTACAGTATCGGTAATCAAAACTCCGGCACTGTCGTTTAAAGGTAATTTTCTTGTAATTGGATCAAGAGTTGCAAACAATTTATTTTCTACAAAAACATCAGCCCCTGTTAATGCATTTAGCAAAGAAGATTTTCCGGCGTTTGTGTAGCCTACCAGGGCACAGGAAGGTTGTTTATCTCTTTGCTTCCTTTGAGTTTCGCGGTTTAATTCTACTTCTGCTAAATCATGTTTGATAGAGGCAATTTTTTCACGAATCTGGCGCTGGTCCAATTCAAGCTGGGTTTCACCTGAACCTCGGTTTCCTACAGCACCACCTCGCTGTCTGTTATAAGAATTCTTCAAATGTTGTAATCTTGGCAGAGAATATTGAAGCCTTGCCAGTTCAACTTGAAGACTTGCTTCTTTTGTTTGCGCTCTGCTGGCAAAAATTCTGATTATAACTTCCTGTCTGTCAAAACAAGAAAGACCAGTTAATTCTTCCCAGTTTCTTTGTTTTCTTGGCTCAATATTAAAGTCAAAAATAATACAATCAGCTTTGATGGAATGAGCAAGTTCATTTATCTCCTGAGCCTTACCACTACCCATACCATATTGAGGCTGAACTTCAAGACGATTTAAAGTTAATCGCTGAACAATATCCATACCCAAAGTCAAAACTAATCCCTTCAATTCCTGCAAATCATTGCCAGGTTCACCCACCAAAAGAGCCCTAGGGACTCTTTCAGCTTCTTCTTTAACTTCTACCATAACTTTATTGTAGCCCGAAAAAGTTATTTTACAAATAAAAAATGATTTATAAAGTTTTATATTTTTATCTTGTATACTAGTGTATTAGATGACAACAAAGAATAAGAATGATATAATTTTATAAAAATCATAAATCTTTAATTTCAGGAGATTTTTATTTATGGAAATGACTTTACGTTGGTACGGAACAGGATTTGATTCCGTTACTTTACAGCAGATTCGCCAGATACCAGGAGTTCACGGTGTAATTACTACTTTATACGATTCAGTTCCAGGAGATGCCTGGGAATTATCTGCTATTCAGAAGATTAAAAAAGAAGTTGCAGATGCAGGACTTAAAATTGCCGGTATTGAAAGTGTAAATATTCACGATGACATTAAAATTGGCGGTGGGGAACGTGATAATTATATAGAAAATTATATAAAAACTTTGGAACGCCTTGGTCAGGAAGACATTCATATGGTTTGTTATAACTTTATGCCTGTTTTTGACTGGACTCGTTCTGAACTTGCCCGTCCTTGCCCAGATGGTTCTACAGTTCTTGCCTATAATTCAAAGGCAATTGATGGCGTAAAACCAGATGAAATGTTTGCCCGCATGGAAAAGAATTCAAACGGATTTGTTCTTCCAGGATGGGAACCTGAGCGAATGGCTCGTGTAAAAGAGTTGTTCGAAATGTACAAAGATGTTGATGAAGAAAAACTTTTTAATAATCTTGTTTACTTCCTTAAAGCAATTATGCCAGTTTGTGATAAATACAATATTGATATGGCAATTCATCCAGATGATCCAGCCTGGCCGGTATTTGGTCTTCCACGCATTATTACAAGTCAGGAAGGAGTTTGCCGTATGCTCAAGGCAGTTGATAATCCTCACAATGGATTAACTTTCTGTACAGGTTCATATGGTACAAACCGCAAAAACGACCTCTGCGAATTTATTAAGGCTGCCCAGGGGCGCATTCACTTTGCACATGTCCGTAACCTTAAGTTCAACACTGCAATTGACGATTCAGTTCTGGACTTCCAGGAATCTGCTCACCTTTCTAGTACCGGTTCTTTTGATATGTTCAAGATTGTAAAAACCCTGTACGAAACTGGTTTTGATGGCGTTATCCGTCCAGACCATGGTCGTATGATTTGGGGAGAAAAAGCAATGCCAGGTTATGGTTTGTATGACCGCGCACTTGGTGCTGTTTATCTTCAGGGATTATGGGAAGCTTGCGAAAAATCATTTGATCGTAGTGGTGTAAAGTTGTACAGATAATTTTTTAATTTATTGAAAATACAAAAAAGGTGGCGAGCTTCTTCATTTTGACTTGCCGCCTTTTTTTGTTTGTACAGGGCTTATAAATCAATCTTTTAGTCCCTATCGATTGTAATAAGTAAAGATTTTTTCGAACTCCCGCTATTTTTTTTCACTTTTAATTTTTTGAATAACAGCTCACATATTAGCTGGAAAGCTGAGGTTCCTTCAGATGCCTTTTCCCTTATTTGTCATTTCTATATAATCGCCCTATATGAGAAAGACTTATGTAACAAAAATGCCAGATAAAGCCGGAGCCTTTTTGGTAGCAAGCAGAATTGTGGCAGAACATGGTGGAAATATTGTACGTGTAAATTATAACAAGGCTGTGGATCTTCATACTTTATTTATTGAAGTTTCTGCAAATGAAGAGCAGCACAAGTTAATTGAATCTGAATTGACGGAATGCGGTTACCTTGTGGAACTTTCGGAAGATGCTTCTAACGCTCAAATTTTAATGATTGTTTTAACTCTTCCAGATGTAAGCGGTGCTGTTATGCCTGTTCTTGAAATTTTAAATTCACATAAGGTGAATATTTCGTATATAAGTTCTCAGGAAAATGGAACAGGTTTTCAGTATTTTAAAATGGGACTTTTTATTGAAAATACTTCCGAAATTCGTTTTTTGATAGATGAAATATCTCGTATCTGTGAGATTAAGATTCTTGATTACGAAGTTACAGACCGGCTTTTGGATGGTACAGTTTTTTATGTTACTTTTGCAAACGAAATGCGTAAAATTCTTGGGCTTAATCAGGAAGAGACGAATCAGGTTTTGGTTCATGCTAATCGTATGATGCAGCTTTTGGATGAACAGAAAAAATCTCCTCTAAAAACTTTTGATTACATCCGCCGTTTTGCAACTTTTGTGCGTGACCGTAAGGGCGAAAATTTCAAACCTCAGGTTTCTTTTATTACCCTTACAGACAAACTTACTCTTTTTACAATAGAACCTCCATGTGGAAGTAATACTTATGTAATTCAAAGTGATGATGAACTTCTTTTTGTTGATTGTGGATTCGCCTGTTACAGAGCAGAAATGCTTGCGCTTTTTAAAGAACTTTTTCATGGCTATTCAACATTGAAAAAGTCAGCTTTTATTACTCATGCAGATTTGGATCATGTTGGGCTTCTTTCTGAATTTGATACTGTGTATGTAAGTGGAAGTTGTTATGATAATTTTGAACTTGAAGTTGAAGGAAAAAGTAATTTTCGTGAACTGAATCAAATGCACGAGCCATATTGTCGTTTGAGCAGAATAATTTCAGGCTACAGGCCACCTCTTTTGGAAAAATTAATTGTAGTTGGTCGGCGTAATTTTACGGAAGAAGATAATAATTGTAAGGGGGGTCAAATTCTAGCTCCTCTTGGAAGTCACTTTTTTGGTGGTAAACGTTTTGACTTTTATGAAGGAAAAGGCGGCCATGTTCGTGGTGATACTGTTATTGTCTGCGATGCCCTTAAACTTGTTTTTACAGGAGATATTTACGTAAATATCAAAGGATTTTCGGAAGATCAGAGGGAATTTAATTCACTTGCACCTTTTCTTATGACCGGTGTTGATTCAAATCCTGCTCTTGCAAAAGAGGCCAGGGAGTATATTGTCTCAAAATATAGCGATTACATAATTTGTCCGGGGCATGGAGCTATAAAAAAGTTTTAATAAAATCTATTGCTTCGACAAATCATTTGATTTTGAATTACTAATATGCTAGAATACTAGTTATCTATACAAGAAGACACCTTAGGGTGACTCTGGAGGATATATGAAACTGACTGTTGAAGGAATTAAAAACAAGGCAGAATGGGAATCTAAAGGTTATTCCCTTCCAAAATTTGATCGCGTAAAGGTGGAAGCTGCAACTAAAGCTGAACCTTTCTGGATTCATTTTGGAGCTGGAAATATTTTTCGAGCCTTTCAGGCAAATGTAGTTCAGGAACTTTTGAATAAGGGTGTAATTGACCGCGGATTAGTTGTTGCAGAAGGTTACGATTATGAAATTATAGAAAAAATGTACCGTCCTCATGATAATATTGGTGCTCTGGTTACCTTAAAATCAAGCGGTTCGGTTGAAAAAACTGTTGTTGCCTCAATTATGGAATCTTTGACAGCAGATTCTGCTAACGAAAAAGACTGGTCTCGTCTGCTTGAGATTTTCCGTAATCCTTCTCTCCAGATGGTAACTTTTACAATTACAGAAAAGGGCTATCTTTTACGCAATGCAGCAGGGCTTATGATGCCTGGTGTAGAAGATGATTTTGCAGCTGGTCCTGTGCTTCCTAAATCATACATTGGTAAGGTTGTAACTCTTCTTCACGAACGATATGTAAACGGCGAACTTCCAATCGCAATGGTAAGTATGGACAACTGTTCACACAATGGAGATAAACTCTATGCCGCTGTAAAAGAATTTGCCGAAGAATGGGAAAACCGCGGCGTTTGTAAACCAGGTTTCCTCGCCTATGTAAATAATCCAGGCAAAGTAAGTTTTCCTTGGACAATGATTGATAAAATCACACCTCGTCCAGATGCAAAAATTGAAAAGATTCTTGCAGAAGATGGAATTGAGCAGCTTGAACCAGTTATTACAAGCAAAAAAACTTACGTTGCTCCATTTGTAAATGCAGAAGAGTGCCAGTATCTTGTTATTGAAGATAACTTCCCTAACGGACGTCCTGAACTTGAAAAAGCAGGACTTTACTTTACAGACCGCGCAACTGTAGACAAGGTAGAAAAGATGAAGGTTTGTACTTGTTTGAATCCACTTCATACTTTCCTTGCTATAAGCGGCTGTTTGCTTGGCTATACACTTATTGCTGATGAAATGAAAGATCCTGATTTATTGCGCCTGGTTAAGAAACTTGGTTATGAAGAAGGACTTCCTGTTGTAGTCGATCCTAGAATTATCAAACCAAAGGATTTTATTGATGAAGTTGTAAATATCCGTATTCCAAATCCTTTTATGCCTGATACACCACAGCGCATTGCCTGCGATACATCACAGAAGCTTTCTATTCGTTTTGGTGAAACAATCAAGGGATATCTTGCCCGCCCAGAACTCAAGCTTTCTAATCTTAAGGTTTTGCCTTTGGTATTTGCACTCTGGCTCCGCTATCTTACAGGAATTGGTGATGATGGAAAGCCTTTTGAACTCAGTCCAGATCCTCTTTTAGAAGACTGCAAAAAGTATGTTCCAGAAAATATTGATGCTTTGTTACATCGTAAAGAAGTTTTTGGTGTAGATCTCTTTGAAGCAGGCCTTGCAGATACTGTAAAAGCATATTTTGCAAAACTTAATGCCAAAAATGGTGCTGTACGTGAACTTCTTAAAAGTTTATAAGGCATTGTAACTAGCTGGAATTAAATATCAGACTTTTTTACATTTATGAGGAAAATTATGAAAGCATTTCTAGATGATGATTTTATTTTGCACAGTGAAGCTGCAAAAGCTTTGTATCATAAATATGCAGAAAATCAGCCAATTTTTGATTTTCACAATCATCTTTCTCCACAGGAGATTTATGAAAATAAAAGCCTTGGAAATCTTGCTAACGCCTGGCTGGATCATGACCATTACAAGTGGCGTGCTATGCGTTCTGCAGGTGTAGACGAAAAACTGATTACCGGGCATATTCGAAAAGATGGTAGTGTAAAAACTGATGAAGAGCGGGGTGGTAAAGAGGCTGTAGAAAAGGCAGATTATCAGCGCTATCTGGCCTTTGTAAAAACTTTACAAGGCTGTGTGGGAAATCCACTCTACCATTGGAGCCATCTTGAGTTAAAACGTTACTTTGGAATTGATGAAGCTGTTACAGAAGAAAATGCCGAAAAAATCTGGAATACATGCAATAAACTTTTAGCCCAAAAAGATTTTGCTCCTCGCGGTCTTTTGGAAAAAATGGGAGTAAAAGAACTTTGTACTACAGACGATCCATTAGATTCTTTGGAATGGCATGAAAAAATTGCAAAGGATTGGAAAAATTGTAAGGTTCGCCCTTCTTTCCGTCCAGATTTTGCCATTAACGCAGAAAATCCCGCTTTTGCAGATTACATGAACCGTTTACAGAAACTTGATGGAAAGAAATTCAAATCTGTCTCTGATATGATTGATGCTTTGGGCCGTAGAATGGATTATTTTAAGGAAAGAGGTTCTCTTGTAAGTGATCATTCTCTGGAAAATGATTTTTATCTTCCTGCTACCTTAGATGATGTAAATTACATTTTTGAAAAAGCCTGGCTCGGTAAAGAATTAAGTCGGGAAGAAATTGCAAAATATAAAGGCTGGGTTCTAATTGAACTTGGTAAGCTGTATGCTCAAAAGGGCTTTGTTATGCAGATTCATATTGGAGCTTTACGCGACCAGAATCTAGCTATGTACGAAATTGCCGGAAAAAATATTGGCGAAGACAGTCTTCAGGATTTTAATTATGCCGCTCAGATTGGTTCAGTTTTAAATGCAATTTATTCAGCAGCTCCAAATACCCGCACAATTCTCTATAACCTTAATCCAAAAGACAACGAAGCTCTAGCAACTATGGCTGCAAATTTCAGAAATTGTCAGTTTGGTCCTGCATGGTGGTTTAATGATCACAAAGATGGAATTGAAGAACAGATTCGCGTTTATTCCAGAAGTGCAGTTCTAGGAAAATACGTAGGAATGCTTACAGATAGCAGAAGTTTTCTTTCTTATCCACGTCATGAATATTTCCGCCGTATTCTTTGCAATTATATTGGTAATCTTGTGGAGCAGGGTGAATTCCCATGGAATGAAGAGGCTCTTGGACAGATGGTAAAAAATATTTCTTACCAGAATGCAGTTGATTTTTTCGAAAATTTATGAATTAGAGGAATATATGAATAAAACATTAGAACAGATTGGAAAAACTGGAATTATACCGGTTGTAGTTCTGAATAAGGTCAGTGATGCGGAACCTTTGGCAGAAAGTTTAATCAAAGGCGGCCTTCCTTGTGCAGAAGTTACATTCAGAACCGACGCTGCCGAAGAAAGCATTCGTGCAATTGCAAAAAAATATCCTGAAATGTTTGTTGGCGCCGGAACCGTTCTTACAACCGAGCAGGTAGACAGAGCAATTGGAGCCGGAGCAAAATTTATTGTAAGCCCTGGACTTAATCCTAAGGTAGTAGAATACTGTATTAAAAAAGGCTACCCGATTACACCTGGAATTATGACACCAACCGAACTTGAAGTTGCCCTTGGTTTTGGTCTTGATGTTGTAAAATTCTTCCCAGCCGAAAATGCCGGTGGACTTAAAATGATAAAAGCAATGAGCGCTCCATATACCATGATGAAGTTTATGCCAACTGGTGGAATTAACGCCACAAACGTCCGCGACTACCTTGCCTGCGACAAAATCCTAGCTTGTGGTGGCAGCTGGATGGTCAAAGGCGACTTAATCAACGCCGGTGATTTTGCAGAAATTGAACGTCTAACACGAGAAGCAGCAGGTATTGTTAAGGAAATAAGAGGATAAGGGAAAGATAATCTGGAGGTTCCCGCGCTAAAGCGCGGTCGGGCTTTCCGCGGTTCCGGCTTTCGCCTTCATTCCTGCGCTTTGCTCAGGAACGGGCTTTGCCCGCCGCTACAATCCCTAACCCGTAAAAATTTAATTAAAAAAATGCGTGAGCGCTGGTAGGGGCAGACCGAAGGTCTGTTGCGCAGCAATGGAGCGACAGCGGAACCCCGGACATAGCGACGGCAAGGCACTTGCCGGCACGCCCAAAATAATAAGGTAAAGCTTTACATAGGAGAAAAAAATGAAAGTAGTAACTTTTGGAGAAATTATGCTCCGCTTAGAACCTGAAGGATATTTCCGTTTTGTTCAGGTTGATAAAATGACATCCACATTTGGCGGTGGAGAAGCTAACGTTGCTGTATCTCTTGCAAATTATGGAATGAATGCATATTACGTTACAAAACTTCCAAAGCACGAAATTGGACAGGCTGCAATCAACAGTTTGCGTCGTTATGGGGTAAACACAGATTATATCGTTCGTGGTGGAGACCGTGTTGGTATTTACTACAATGAACGAGGAGCTAGTCAGCGTGGTTCAAAATGTATTTATGACCGTGCTCATTCTTCAATTGCAGAAGCTAAACCAGAAGATTTTGACTGGAAAACAATTTTTAAGGATTGTAAATGGTTCCATCTTACAGGAATTACACCTGCTCTTGGTGGAAATATGGTTCAAATCTGTATCGAAGCATGTAAGGCTGCAAAAGAAGCTGGTGCAAGTGTAAGCTGCGACTTAAACTACCGTGGAAAGCTCTGGACTCGTGAAGAAGCCCGCAAAGCTATGACTGAAATCTGTAAGTATGTTGATGTTTGTATTTCTAACGAAGAAGATGCAAAAGATGTTTTTGGAATCGAAGCAGAAAATACTGATATCAATGGTGGAAAACTTAATAAAGAAGGATATAAGTCTGTTGCAAAACAGCTGGCAGATAAATTTGGTTTTAAGAAGGTAGCCATTACTCTTAGAACTTCAATTAATGCTAACCGTAACAACTGGGCAGCCCTTTTGTATGATGCAAAATCAAAGGAATACTGCTTCTCTAAAGAATACGAAATGTACATTGTTGACCGTGTTGGTGGTGGCGACAGTTTTGGTGGCGGATTGATTTACGCTCTCCTTAACGGCAAATCAACTCAGGATGCAGTAGAGTTCGCTGTTGCTGCTTCTTGTCTCAAACATACAATCGAAGGTGATTACAATATGGTCAGCGTTGACGAAGTTGAAAAACTCGCCGGCGGAAATGGTTCTGGCCGTATTCAACGTTAATTTAAAACGAAAAAGACTATGAATATCGAAAGAAATTCATAGTCTTTTTTTTCTCTCCATTAAATCATTTTATTCTACCTTAATGGAACCACTGACTGTTGTTATTGAAATGTCTACCTCTCCGTTTCCCTTTACAGAAGTTCCACTTTTTTTTCCACTGTTTCCACTTAATGTATCTGTAAAACTTCCGCTCCTACTGTCATAATTTATAGTGTAATTTGAATTTTCTGGTAAATCTAATGTGATTGAACCACTTATACTTTCGAAATCACTATTTTTACTTAGTGGATTTAAGTTTGTAATTTTAATGCTTCCAGAAACTGAGTTGCAGGAGATTCTGTCAAAATTGCCTTGGGCCATAATGCTTCCGCTTACAGAGTTCAATTCTAATTCTGAAATTTTTGATTCATTAATCGTAAGGCTTCCGCTGACAATATCTGAACTCAAAGAATCTACTTTTATTCCATTAATTTTTACAGAACCGCTTACATCTTCTATATCAAGATTTCCATAATAGCTTTCTGGAAGTTTAAGGCAAACTGTTCCTTTTGAGTGATAGTAAAAAGTCTTGTTCGAGCGTCTTTTTTCTTTTACAAGAAGTGTATTGCTTGAAAGGGTGTATTTACAATACTTTTCTGCGCCGTCGGTAAAATCCAGATGAATCTTAGAATCATTTGATTTTCCAATTTCAAGAGAAAGTGAATATATTTCAAGGTTGATGTTTTTAATTTCATTTACATTAAAGACATTACTTTCTGAAATACTTTGAACCTTGCCCTCATCAGAATTCCAGTCCTCATAAGAATCGGCCCAGTCTTCTTCAAAATCTTCATCTTCAATTTCATGCTCAATCCACTGTCCAAGTTTTTTTAGACTTTTTATAGAATGACTACTAGCTTCAAAACCTCTAACTAATAGAAAAGTTAAAAATACAGCTATTACAATCCAGAGACTTCCTAAAACATAATTTTTTTTCATTTTAATTTTCCTCATCCTTTGCGCCTGAAAAAAGCAAAATAGCCTGCCATACAGCACTGGCAATTAACCATATGAGCCATGAAATATGCCAGGCCATAGTCCAAAAACTGATTCCCAGAAAAATGATTGTTACAATCATCCAATATAGTTTTGAAAGAGAAGTCCAGTATTGTCCTTTTTTGCTTGAAGTATCAAATTCTGGTGTATCGCTTTTAGTTATAAATGGTTCAACATCCTGAGGAACACTCATTTTTGTGTAGATTAAAAGTCCTGTTGCAATTGCAATACAAATCATCAAAAGTATAAAGCCTATAATTCCTGCTTTATCTTCATTTCCTAGACCAAAAATCGAAGCACTTGCTGGAAGGGCACATAGTAAAATTGCTCCAAAAATATAAAGCATTACAGAAATTGATGTATTTCTGGCCTTCTTTTTGCGGTATTCGTCAATTTTAGGTTTTAATTCTCTTTCTGGAGCTATAGAAATTAATAATTCGTCTATATCCCCCAAATCTCTTAAGGCTTCTGTATAAGCCTGATTTTCTGATTTCCCTTCTGCAATGTGAGCTTCAAAATGTTCATTTAAATCAGCAAGAATTTCTTCTTTTAATTCTGCAGCCTTTCTACTTCTTGGAAGATCTGCAAAAAGAACATCAACATAATTTTTAATTTTTTTGTTCATAATTTCTCCTTTTATTTCCTGTATTTTTTATGCAGTTTTTAAGATTTTAATAAGTTTTCCACCAGAGATTGTATTCTTTGCCAATCAGCCTGATTTTCTTTGTAAAAATTTTTACCTTTTTCTGTGATGGAGTAATATCGTCTTCTGGCTCCAGAATTTTCATCGCCCCAATAAGATGTAATCAGCTCTTTTTCTTCCAGCCGTCTAAAGGATGTGTATAAAGTAGCTTCTTTTAATTCAAAGTCATTTTTGCTGATTTCACTGATTTTTTTATTAATCTGGTATCCATAGCTATCAGATTGTGCTAATTGAGCGAGTATTATTGTGTCAGTTAAACCTCTAAGAATCTCCGAAAAATTAAGCATTTCGTCCTCTTTTTCTCTCTTGAATCATAGAATACATAGGAAGACGAGGTATGTCAAGTGAAAAAAAATTATTTATGCAGGGCAAACGCATTATAAACAAAATGACAAGCTGAAAACTTACGAGAAGGAAGAACTAAACTTCAGCATGGCTCTACGGGCGGAATGATAGTTT
>CAMGTC010000065.1 GCA_946061765.1 uncultured Treponema sp. | reverse complement strand
CTCGTAAGTTTTCAGCTTGTCATTTTGTTTATACCAAGGTTTTAAATAGATGGCTAAAATCTCGCCATCTATTTTAAGTCTCGAGTTTTTTAATTTTAAACAGTGGCAAGGATTGTAAGGGCTGGCGTAGCCAGTTCCGAAGCGTAGCGAAGGAATGAAGCGATAGCGGAACCCTGAAAAGCCTGTTTTTTGCGAAGCAAAAAGCCACCCAAAGAATTAAAATTTAAAACTCGACATTTGTCCTAATAATAGTAATGGTTAAGCCGATATTTGAAATGAGGTATATTATCTTGAAATCTAAGATTCTGACTTCCAACATTTTAAATCTTCTCAAAAAACCTTTTACTCTTGGTCTGATTCTATTTACAATAGTTACAGCTAATATCTGGGCTAGAGCTTATACATATACCTCTGAAGGTTGGGATGCAAATGGTAAACCAACTTTTATTTCTTCAGCTGATACTATAACAATTGAAGCTGATTGTAGTCTTAGCACTTTAGATAATCAAAGTGGAGCTACAATCACAATTCAAAGCGGGGCAAGTCTTACTGTAACAGGGAATATTAATTTTTCTGCCAATGTTGTAAACAAGGGAAGCCTCATAATTGCAAATTCCACAAGTGTTGCCTTTGCATCTTATTCTGGTAGTGGAAATCTTACAAACAATGGAAACATTACTTTCTCTACAAATCTTACACTTGAAGGCTCTGTTACAAATAAATATGGAGCAAGAATAACTTCAAATTCAATTAGTCTTGGAAGTACAACAAATACAAGTGCCTCTATTACAAATGAAGGTACAATTTATACTAATGACTCTTTTACTAATTACGGTAGTGTTGATAACAGCGGAACATTTTCAGTTACAAACTCAATCACAAATTACGGAATAATAAATAACACTGGAACAATGTCTGCTTCCACAAGCATTACAAACAACGAAGGTGCAAGTTTTACAAATACAAGTACCATAACAGCCGGAAACAATGTTATAAATTCTGGTACTTTTATATCTTCTGGGGAAATCACTTCAACAACTGGTACAAAAATTGAAATTACTAACTCCGGAAACTCTGCATCTTCTGTAACTTCTGCTTCTACCTATTATTGGATTGGTAGTGGCTCAGTTGATGGTGAATGGACCGATGGTAATAACTGGAGTACAAGTTCTGGAGGCACAGCTGCCGGCACCTACCCAGGAGAATATTTTACACAAGATAATGCATGGATTACCATTAACAATGCTTCTGTTAGTCTTACAAAAGATATTACAATTTACACTTTATATATAGAAAATACTGTTACTATAAATCTTTCTTCCTACACATTAGATCTTTTGGACAGTAATTATGCAAGCCAGGACCATAACAGCGAATATTTCAAGGGAGCCCTTCATCTTGGACGGGAAAAAGCGGCAAACTTAACTATTACAGGTTATGGAAATTTTACAATGGATATTCTGGATGAAAATGAAGCCGAAGAAAATTCATTCATTGTAGATACAAATGCAAAGGTAACTGTAAGGGGACACATCTGGGCAGATGCAAATTTCCTGGGCTCATATGCACTTAAATTAAGTGGAAAAGGTAGTTTTTCTGCAGACGGTGCTTCTTTAATGTTTGGAGGTGGAGCCTATTCAGGACTTTACTTAGATACAGACATTCAATTAAATGCTGCTACAAAAAGCTTATTCACTTTTGAATGGAAATCAACAGCAACAAGCAATGATTGGAAAACAGGCGATAACTGGGTTTACAGAAGAGTTCCTTCCTACTTTGTAAACATTTTAATTCCTTCTTCTGCAAGTAATTTTCCTGTTTTTGACGACCCTGCTAACTACTCTTCAACTTTCAATACTATCACAATAGAAGATTCAGCAGAACTTTCGCTATCTGCAGAAATTTCTGTAAAAACTTATGATTTTAATTCCTCTGGAAAGCTTATTCTTGACGCTTCAAGTAATGATTTTACATTTACAAACACAAGTGGGGCAAATTTAGTAATTCCATCACTTGAAATAAAAGGAACAAAAAATCTTACAATAGATTCTAACAATAAGACAATATCTGCTGGCACTTTAAGTCTTACATCTAGACCAAATTTAACTGTAATTGGTGAACTTATTCTGCCAGCAAGCGAAGGTTTTGGAGATATTACAATTGGAAACGGAAGTTCTGATTCAAGCCTGAAATTTACAGGCACAGGGGATTCTTCTATAACTTCCCTTACAATTAATGAAAAAGGAACTTTTATTCCTAACTCGGGAAATTTAACAAACAGCGGAAATTGGGTAAATAATGCTGGAAACAGCGGATTTACTTATGGAACAAGTAATATAATATTTAGCGGACCAAATCCTGAAATTTCTGGAACAAATACTTTTTATACTCTTAAGGCAGATTCTACAACAACAATCACTTTTTCTGATGATTTAACAGTAACAAATACTTTTATTGCAGGCCCTATTACTTTTTTTATGGGGAATTGTGATTTTTCTTCTCTTACAACTTTTACACATTCTAACGGAATTATTTATTACACAAATCAAGATACTTCAAGCAGTAAGAATTTTAAAACCTCTTCTGATATGGCCCTGAACATTTTCAATTTTTCAGGAAATGTAAACATTGTATTAAAAGGCAATGTTACAGCTTCAGAATTCAAAATGCATTCTTTCTCAGATGCATATTATTTTACCAGTGATACTTTTACAGCAAGTATTCAGGGAAATGATTCAAACACATTAACTCTTACCGGAGATACAGGTTTATATATGGACCGTTGTTCTTCTGGAGATACAATTCCAACCTTAGACATTCAGGCCCCTGTAACTTGTAATCATTTAACAGAAAGTCACAGTGGTACAATTTTTAAGATTTCAGATTCTTTTACAACCCAAAAATTCAGTCACAATGCAAGTAGCGGAGATAAAAAATCTCAAATCATTATAGACGGCACTATGACTGTTACTGATACACTTGATGTTTGTGCTTCTTCGGGAACTAATGCAGGCTCAACAGAAATTACAATTAACAGCGGAAAATCTCTAATTGCAAAAACAATAACTAAAACTTCAGCAGATTCTAAAACTTACACAAATTCAAATTCAGATTACGCCATTATAAACAAGGGAACTATAGAATTTTCAGATACTTTTATTTTACCAGAAGGCCACAAATATTCTGGCAGTGGAAAATTCATTTTTGATACAAGCTCATCCTCTGTAAGTTTTTCAAACATTAACACCAATCCAATGACAATCAGCAGTATTGAAATTAATGGAACAGAGGGAAATACATCAACAATTTATGGAAAAGGAGCTCAAATCAAAGTAAATGAATTAAGTCTTCCAGATTCACCTGAACTTGTGATTTTAGGAAGTGTTGAACTTGTGGGAAATACTGACTTTGGGCCTTTAACAATTGGAAACGGAAGTGATACTTCAACTCTAACTTTTTCAGGTTCAAATGCAAGCAAGGTAACTTCTCTAAATATTTTAGCAAAAGGAAAACTTATTCCAAACTCAGGAACTCTTACTTTAACAGGAGATTTTACAAACGATGGTACCTTTACTCCAACAACAGGAAGTGTAGTTTTATCTCCTGTCGGGGATTCTATTACAATCAAAGGTTCTGCTTCTCCTACTTTTTATAATTTGAGTATGGAAAACGCTGGCGGAAAATCTCTTATTTTGTCTGTAAATACTGGAGTTAGTGGAAATTTGAAATTAAGCGGAAGCAGTGACTCTTCCAAATTAAGCATTGCAAGTACAAGTGGTAATTTTGGACTAAGCAAAAGTCAATACAATGGAAAATATCTTGATGTTTCCAGCAGTGGTCCAAAAATCTGTAATTCATCCTTTGAAGAATCTAACATTTCTTACTACGCATCTTATTCTAGCCCAACAGATGGAAGTGCTCCTTACGGCTGGAAAATTTATTCAAGTTCAGCTTTTATCTGGCTGGGAACTTCTAGTAACTCCTGGTCAACATATGAAAACTGGGCAAATGGAAGCGTTCCAACAGGTTCAGACTCTTCTCCATACATTATCATTTCTTCAAATGCTACAAAATGGCCTACAGTTTCTGGTGTCACTCTTGATTTATCTTCCAATTCTTCAACTTTTGAGATGGAAAAAAATACTGAAATTTCACTTGACAGTTCGTCGTCACTTTCGTTTACAAATGCAATTTTAGCTGGCTCTATTTCTGCTAATGGAACTTTTAAAGCAGGTAGTATAAGTCAGAGCCAGTCATTAAAGCTAAGCGGAAATATTTTGGCCACCACTTTTACTGTTACAAATGATATTAATCTTACAGGAGATACAACTTTTACAGGTTCTTTAGTTTTTGCAAAATCCACAGAAGACGATACAAAACTTGATATTACAGGTTCTAGTTACAGCCTTAGAATTGAAGGAACAAGCTCTAATGAAGGAACAAGCTCTAATGCCACAATAAATGAAGACAGCATTGTAAACCTTGCAACAAGCTTAGAAATTTCTGATTCAAGCACAGGATTAATCAACAATGGAAATCTTAATTTACAAGATGGAGCTGCAATAAAAGGCCAACTTACCAATAATCTTTCAATCACTCTTGCAGCCGACTGCCAGATTGACGGTGATTTAATTAATGAAAGCACAGGAACTATAAAAAGTACAAGTGAACAAACTTTAGCTCTAAAAGGTGATTTTACAGACCTTGGTACCATTGGGGAAAAGATAATTATTTCTTTTACAGGAGATGATTCTTCAACTGCCCAGACCTTTACAAACAATAGCTCAACAACATATTCAAAAATTGATTTTCAAAATACTAGCGCAGGAGTTACCTTAGCAGATGCTCTCACCGCAACTACAATTACAGCCAAGGAAGACAGTCTTATAAATCTTTCTGAAAACTTGACTGCAGAAACAATAACATTGGGTAAAGTAAAAGTTTCGGGGACAGACCTCATAAAAATTACTTCCAATGGCAACCAGGTGCTTTCTGTTTTAGGAAACATTTTTGTTACCTCAGATAATTCCCAGAGTTTGGAAATAATAAGCCAAGGCGGTTTAGAAGCCCAAGGAAATTTGGGAAATAGCGAAAATGTAAAATTAAAGGCACTTACAATTACATCTACAAATCAGGACATACTTTTTTCTGATGCAAGTAATATTTTCGCCTACACCTTAAATGTTACTTGTAAAAATGCCACCTTTAACTCTTACATTGTAGCATCTCAAGTAACTTTAGCTGCCATAGAGTCAATTGCGGTAAATGGACTTACTGCAGATTCTTTTACAATTGATACACGTTTTTACAGACCAACATCAATTAAATTTGCAGATACAATAAAAATTGATGGTGGAGATTTAAAAATCGACTATGCAGTAACTTTAACTGATGATACAAGTTTTAATATTACAAATGGTAATTTTATTCTTGCTCCAAGTGGTTCAATCACTCCAGAAACAAATTCAACTTCTTCTACAAGTGGTTATGATTTAAACCTTACTGCAAATAAGATTATTCAGTTAAATTCAGACATTGCATCTGAATCAAAAAAATTAAAGACTATAATTTTTAAAAGCCCAATAAAATTTGCCTCCGAACATAAAAAACTTTACGCAAGAACCTGTCAATTTACTGACAATTCTGGCTTTGCCCCAGAAAGCCTTGCTTTTGATATTTCTGATGACTGTTTAATCAGTACAAATATTACATTTCCTTATGAACTTACAGTTCCCGGAAATCTTACAAATGATTCTAATGCAATAACTACTTTTACAAAAGGAGTTTTACTGGCAGGTAATTTTAAAGATTCTGGAATCTGGTCTGGAGAAATAATCTTAAATGGAAATTTAACAAGTTCTTCAAATCCTGTAGTTCAAACATTTGCAAGTTCAACAAACACCGCCTATGATGTAAAAATTCAAAAGGCAAATAATTACCCTACAGAATTTATTAGCGAAGTTACATTCAATACAATCACAACTTCAAGCCAATATCCAGGTTCAATTCAATTTGATAGCAATGTAACTTTAAAGAATGATACACATTTTAATACGAGTGTAATTGCAAATCTTGCCTCTGCCAGTGCCAATTCAATTTCGGCAGTGGATAATACAATCTCTTTCCAATCACTCACTTTGAAAAAGCCGCTTACAATCAACTGTGCAGACCTTACTTTTAAGGACAATGTTGAAACTTCCGCTAGCGATACTTCAAGTAATTACCTGAAAATCAACGGTAACTTTAAAACAAATGGCTCTTCAATTTCTATTGAATCAGACATAATGTTAAACGGAAATTATAATGGTAATTCCAACAGCGGAGATACAACATTTGAAGGAAATCTTTATATTTTTGGTTCGGAAACAAGCGAAATTACTTTGGAAGAAGTTACAGTTTCAAAAGATTTAATTTTTGATGCTCCTCGCCCCGTAAATACAAAAGGAACAATTAAAGCCCAAAACATTGTACTTTACCGTGGAACAATCAAGGCAGCAGATTCAAGTAAACTTCAGGCTGCAAAAGATATAGTTTTACTGGGTGCTTATTACAATATCGACAGTAGTATAAAAGCTGGAGAATATAAATATCAGCAGAGTAGAACCAACGGTGACTGGCAGTATGAACGCAGCGATTTTACATCAACATCAACTTCCCAAGATAAAATGCCAGACGGAACAGTGCTTTCAACAGCAGGAAACTTCACAGGAATTTATCAGGGTGGAGTTAATTCTGTTCTTTACGCAACAAAAAATTTCTACGCCAACGGATTAAAATCTGACACTTATCCAATGGGACTTACAATGGCAAATGCCGGAGATGACAGCCAGCACTGGTATATTGATTTACCAAACCTCACAGATATTGGAGGCGGATTTGCCGAAACTTATTATTCTTTTGTAGATTCTTCATGGATTCGCTGCTGGTACGATGAAACAAGCGATGGAACAAGCGATGGAAGTAATGCCAGAATGCCAGCTTACGAATGTGATTACGAAAAAAATACCACAACACTTGAGCCATCAACTAATCACTTCTGGATTTTCAAAGGATTTGAGATAACAGATGCCTACACAGTTCGCGACAATGTAATCTGCATTGTATTTAACCGCCCTGTAAGAAATGCAGGCTCAGAATTGATAAATGCAGTCAGCAGATTTAATTTTAAAAATAATTCAGGCACAAATGAATCTTTTGCAGCTTTCTATACAGATGAAGATTGTACAGAAGAGCTTACAAATGTCCACATCCGAGAAGATGACAAGAACCTTGTAAAAATTTACATAAAAACAAAGGGAAGTACATGGAATACCGATGCCACAGGAATTTCTGCTGGAAGTTCTTCAAGTACAGATAGAAATGGAAACCATAAAAGTGCAATTCCATATATTGAAATCTCAGCTGATAACGATTCAAATCCAGTAGCAATAACTGACCTCTGGGGAAAACGCCTTGAATACTATGCCGGAGATGCACGCTTTACAAAAGTTGAAGATCACACAGGTCCTGTTCTTTATTCTGTTAGAAGCGGACAGGAACTTCACACAGCCCCAGACGGAAATGCCGAAAGTCAAAGCTCTTACGATTCTCACAACTTCCTGGAATTCCGCTATTCCGAACCTGTTAATTTTGGTTTACCTTCTACCGCTTCAAGTGATGCAGAGCAAGTGGTAAGCGACAATTCAGATACAAGTGCAGAAATCTGGCTGCCAGCTGCCGCCGCTACAGAATCAGACGGAAGCCTTACAACCAGCAACATCAGGGTAAATGATAATTTTGGAGCCTTAAAAAATGATATCACTCAAGAAGGAAACTTATCTTTTGCAGGAATTGCAAAGGTGGAAAGTGGTCTTATTCACACAGGTTCCCAGGGCACCACAAATAAATACGTAAATTCACTTTATCGTCCAGATAAATATTCAATCAGAATAGGAATTGCTGCCTACACAGAGGGCACTGTAAACGATACAGAAGGAAATACATATAAAAAATGGATAGGATATATAGAAAAAGCCCAGTTACCTTCAGGTCAGGTAACAATGCTTACAGATAAAAATACCTATGTAACCGACTGCGCTCTTGAATTGGACAGCGATTCAAATCCAACAAGCACAGCTCTCTACAATTGCCAGGTTAAATATTTAAACCCGGTTATTCCATCAGTAAACGTAAATCTTTCCAATGGCGAAGATTACACAAAGGCAGGAGTTTACGGAGCATGGGATATTTCAGAACCAATTTTTGCACCAATCAGAATGACACCTGAAACTTTGTGGGATGAAAATCTTGTAAATCATTCATACGAAGCAGAAGCAATTGGAAACACCTCTGGCGTTGGTTCAACACTTGACCGTATAGAATTCCACATTTGGGATAATACCCCTGCCTTTGATTCAACTATTGATACAGCAGAATGGTATTCAGAAATTGGATGGTGTCAACCTGGACTTACAGACAGTGTAGTTTCAAAAGATGATTTGTATGCAAAAGACATAAATAATATTTTCTACACAGCAGATATTTTTGGTGGCTCAAGACAATTCTCAACTGATGATGATATCAGAACTTCAGGAGGTATACGCTATTCAAGTCTTGAAAATGCAGCACAAGGCTTTAAATATATAGACTCAACAAATGCAGTTCCAGACACAAGTTTTGAATCTTCTTCAAAAGCATACCCAAAAGTAAATTCTGTAATCTTCTCTGGAACTTCAGCACCTCGCCGTTCATCACAGATTTTAGACGGAACTTACTTTGCCTTAAGTATGGGTACAACTTCTTTTGATATGAAAACACAATTTACAATCTCTTATGACGAAAACAGAGCTTTTATTACAGACCTGGCCGGAAACAGACTGAGAAACCGTACCTTTACAACAATCGACCGTACTCCACCAAGTTTTGATATTACCCTGGGACCAATAAATTCAAACGAAATTTATATTACCTTTGTAAAGGAATTAATCACAAATTCATCTCAACTTGTCTATATCTGCAATGATGATGATTCTGTATTAGATGTAAGTGATTCAGGATCATTTGAAGAAATAATACCTTCATGCTTTAAACTTATCTCAATAAACGAAAGCGGAGCCGCTGTGGATTCAACATCCCTTACAATCGATACAGACAAAGCAGCTCAAATTATTAAACCAAACAATAAATTTACTTCTATTAAATTATTTACAAATAGAAATATCACACTAGACGATGTAAAAAATCTTTATATTACAGTTAAGAGTCACCCAGATTATCCAGTCCTTTCTCGTGACCCTTCAACAGGCCATATAAATTCTCGGGTAACCTTTATTCAAGACTATAAACATAACTATCTTGAAATGTATACTGCACATGCACTTTCAGACTTTGCAATTGGAGTAATTAATCCACTTTACGCCTATGATGAAAATATGTCTGAAGACAACAGCGAAATTATGAATGGCCTTTACGAAGAAGGAAGCTGGGCAGTTCACGACTGGAACGAAAATCAAAAAAATTACGGTACGCTGCCACTAGGCCATGACATTGCCATTGTAAGCGAAGTTGATGACGGAAGTTCAGATAAATCATCTTTACCAGAATATTTAAGAATTTATCTTTCTGATAATCCTGATGATGATTCAGTTTCTGCTCAATATAACAAAGATTTTGGAAGAGACTTAAGAATCTGGTTACCAAACGTAACAAATAAAGTTTTCTCAGCCCTAGCCGAAAACAATAACACAAATTACAACTATTACAACGGCGAATTTACAGACGGAAAATCAATTTCAAGCGGCTTAACCTTCCATATTCCAGAAAGTACAACTACAAAATGGAAGAGCGGTAGTCAAATCTCCTTCCTCTTTGGATTAATGGACAGTGAATTTAATCCTATAAATATAATTCACTCTCCAGAATTGGATTTGGATAACACAAGTGATACAAGTGCATCATATTTAACTACAAGTATAAAATATCCTTTGTATGCATTACGATTAAAAGATGCAACAGATATAACCTCAATAGATTTATGGTCATTCAAAGTAAAATCAATCACAAATCAGAGAGGTGGTGTTACAATCTTAAATAATGTAATAAATAATACAAATGGAGAAAAAACAATAATAAAAGTAGATCTCCCAGAAGAAAGCCGTTTAAATGTAATTGTAATGACATTGGACGGAAATGTAATTAAATATCTTAACAAAGGCAGAACAAGTGCTGGCGAACATTATTACTCTTGGGACGGTAAAAATAATAAGGGAAATCTCGTAGCACGTGGAATGTACTTTATTCGCATTTCATCAGATAATATTGATGAAACTAGAAAAGTTCTTGTTGTTAAATAACCATTAATTTTGATATAATAGGTCAAATTATGGAAGAAAACAGACAGAATACACGTTATAAGGAGATTGGTCACTTTTTGGCACAAAAGCTATGCCTTTTACCCGGCGTACTTGATGACGTTAGTTTAGAAGGCTGTAAAATTCATTATCAGTTTCCTGTAGATGTAGAAGTAGATTCAGAATACGAAGCTCAACTTTCCCCTTCACAGTATCCCGCTGAACTTCCTCTAAAGTTGATTTGCAAAACTCAATGGGCAAAAAAATCTGACGAAATGACCTATATCGGCTTTAAAATTTTATACTCACCAGACAGAAAACGCCTTGCTGATTTTATCCAGCAATTGCAATCAAAAAATCAAGACGAATTAACAGAAATTATTAATTAATTATGAGTACTAGCATAAAAAAACTTTCGGGCCAGGCATTTTTGGCTTTTCCAGACCAAGCCCCACTTTTATTATCCGAATTATCAGAACGCCTAAAAGTAAATCAACAAGCAAGTAATATTTACGGAGACTTATACTATTTCCACGATTTATCTCTGCAAAATCTACCCTACTGGGCAAGAACTTGTATGCTGGACCCCTTTATTCTCCACTTCGATTCAATTGGCCAAGCAGCAGCAGAATTAAAAAAAATCCAGAGAAACTGGGCTCCATATCAATTTACCAGTTTTAGAAGAGCACAGTTAATACAAGAAAAACTTCCATACATAAATTTAAAAGACCGCACATTCCCGGTAAAAATACCAGACTCAGCCATGGGACTTTACACCCTGATTGACGAACACACTTTAATCGCAAGTGCAAAAACTTCTTCAACATTGCCAGCTGGAAAACTCACATTTATAGAAGACCATGAAAATCCTCCTAGCAGAGCCTATTTAAAAATTCAGGAAAGCCTTACCATGGCAAATCTTCTAACCGGAGTTGAATTACCTGGCACAGAAAGCAATTGTTTTGAAGCAGGAGCCTGCCCGGGTGGATGGACATGGGTTTTAGTTTCTTTGGGAGCAAAAGTTTTTGCCGTAGACCGTGCAGAATTAGCCCCAGAGTTAATGAAAAATCCTCTGGTAAAATTTCAGACCCACGATGCCTTTACCCTAACCCCAGAAGACGTTGGTCCGGTAGAGTGGATTTTCTCAGATGTAATCTGCTATCCAGAACGTCTTTTAGAATGGATAAAAAAATGGTTATCTCACAATCCTAATCTTAAAATGATTTGTACAATCAAAATGCAAGGCAATATAAACTGGCCTCTAATCCAGGAATTTGCAGATATCCCAAACAGTAAAATACTTCATTTAAATTACAACAAACACGAACTCACCTGGATTCACACAAAAAAAGAAAATTAAAACTCAA
>CAMGTC010000064.1 GCA_946061765.1 uncultured Treponema sp. | reverse complement strand
CCTGAAAGAAGTTTTGCATTTGAACCAGTTATGTAAATGTCAGAATTAAAATCAACAAGATACGAGTTAATAAGTTTTTCCCAGCCGTTAAGTTCCTGAATTTCATCAAAAAAGAGATACAGTTTTTTGTTCCCAGAATTTTCAGCACATTTTTTTACACACTCGGTTACAGATTCAAATGATTTTACGCGTTCATCGGTAAAAGATTCAAAATTTAAAGATAAAATCTGATTTTCCTGAATTCCCTGTTGAACAAGAAAATCCTTGATTTGAGAAAGCATAACAGATTTACCACAGCGGCGTATTCCAGTAATAACTTTTACAACCGGGGTATCAATAAAAGGCTTGATTTTTTCAAAATACACAGACCGAATTATATTCATTATAAATACTATATTTCGATATATCGAAAAGTTCAAGGGGATTACAGGAGTTTTTTCGGTATATCGAAAAAAAAGATTGGGATAAAGGGGTGTTTTTTGGCAAGATTTGTGAAATGGGAGTTCGCAGTAATTTCATTACCCAACCTGTCACTCAACTGATTACCCTACTTCTGATTGCTCTGTATAATATGCGGCTTTTTCTTTAATCAATTCAAAATCTTCTTCTGAGCATTTACAGTCACCTTTTGAGTAACCTTTACAGTAACCTTTGATTGGATATTACCTTTTCAAACATCAATCACTTTAGGCGAAGTTTTGAACAGAACATCATTCAATCCATTTTGTTTTATCAGTTCGTTCAGTTTTTCATTTGTCGGAACAAGGTTATCATAAGGAATTGAAGAGATATCTGACAACTTTTCAACGGTAACGACATAATAAGTTTGGGCATTTTTTTTATTTTCGCTCAAAATTCTGCTTAATTCTTCAGCATGAATTTCATCTATACGGCATCTGTTATAAATCTGTTTTAATGAACCATGAATGAACTGTTTTTTGTCATTTGTATATCCGATAAATTCTGTGCAGGAATCTATATACGGATGCAGTGGATAACGGATAAATTTTCCGCTTTTTTTATCAAAATCTGTTGCATAAAAATAAAACAAGAATTCTTTTTTCCCAGTATTCAGGATGTCTTTCATAACTTCTTTTCTTATCATTCCTACAAGAATATGTTTTTTATCATCATTTATTTGAATGACAGAATCATCGTTTTCGTTATGATACAGGTAATTTGCAGTAGGAGATTTTTGTATTCTATCAAGTACGGAATCAAATTCTGAATTGTTTTCAAGATATGATTTCCAGATTTCAGCAGGTTTAAGTTTGATTATTTGAAGAACCGGTAATTTCTTGAAACCAGAATGCTGTACAGTCCAATAAGGAACTTCTCCAAAATTCAGCGCAGCAGAAACATCACTTTCAAGTGCAGGAATCAAAAATGCATTCGCAATTTCACCGATTTTAAATTCATCTATAAATGATTGCAACGAAGCATTATACACATACTGTTTTATGACATCTTGAATTCCAGGGTTGCCATACAGATTTCCATCCTTAACAGAAAGAAGATAATATTTGCCATCAAGAATGTACATAGCGCAATTACCTGACTTTTCCTTCCTCAATGAAATAATATCAGGAATCAAATCACCAGAATATCTAACACCTTCGCCGTCAATTTTCCATTCAGGTCTTTCTATATAATCAGAAATATTTTTATTCTTGTTTTCAGGTGTACATAAAGTTCTGTCTATTAAACCATGCTCTGCAAGATTTGATACTTTCCAAGCCTTGTCATAAACATTGCAGAATAATTCAGCACAGATTTTTTCCCAGACAAGATTAAAAGAATTCGTTCCGTACAATCCAAAACATTCTTCGGTTTGATTGGATTGTTTTTTTGCAATATATGTATATAAAGTCTTTAATAAACTTTGCTTTCTTGTGACAAATTGTTTTTTTATTTCATGTTCAAGCCTGTATTCAATATAGTCTGTATCACCAAAGTCTTCCAGTACCTGCGAAGTCAATTCGGCATTTTCCAAACCAAATAATTCAAGAAGATTACCGTTCGCTAAATCTTTTGAACACTTGGAAACGATTGCTGCATGTAATCGTCTGATATAATCCAGGTCATCATCTGTATTATCATGCGAATAATAATTTAAATAATATGGCATATTATCTTTTATAAATGCAAAAGTTTCATTTATTGTTTTATCCCATAAAATTTCGCCATCACCGTTCAGTTCAATTTTTTCCTGCTGACTTGAATACAAGCCGTTTTCAAAATAATCTGTCAGAATATGAAGTGAAATGAGAAGTTGATTAAAATGTTCGCTTTCTGCATCACCATTATACAAATGAACTAACTGTTCTTTATGATTGTATTTTTCAAGAACTTTAAATATTGTCTTTAACTTTTCAAAAGGCTTTTTATCATTGTCGATATATTTTGGATAGCACAAAATAATCAAATTTTGCAGAAGGATTACCCCAACATAAGAAAATTGAAATGTATATTCTGAAGAATCTTCGGGAACATCCCCAATAACAATATCTTGATCAGATAGTTCTGTAAATTCAGGTTTATTTTTTCTTACAGTTTTTAGAATATTAAATCTTTTTAAAACATTAATCCGTTTAGTCGTGTTTTCTTCATCAAGACAGAAAGCCTTTTCCAAATCAGAGAAAGAATAATGCTGTCCTTCGCGAAAATATACAGGTTCCAAAATACAATGCTCCGTTATGTATTTATGCCTATTCATCATTGGCAGTTTCAGTCGGAGTTATTATAGATTCTTGTGAAATTCCAAATATTTCTGCACCAATTTCATCAAACCTCGAACAAATGTCAGAGTATTTTGGATGTTCACCGCAATTTTTAAATAACTTTGCAGGACTGATTTTTACGACATCTTCAAAAAGATACATCAAAATTTTGCTTTTTATACATTTAATAAAATCCGAAGGATTATCTTTTGCAGAACGGAGTTTATCAAGACTAATAAAAAACGGTCCAAGTAATTTATCTTCATTTACAGAAGTATTTTCTGAAAGTTTCCTGTTAATTTCCGTTCGAAATTTATTCCATTCGATTAAATCATAAGTTATCTCGTCTTTTGTTTCCTTTCCGCTCTTTGATGGTATTGGAAGTAAAATCGGTTTGCCGTCATCATAAACAAGTTTCTCGGCATTTTCATCGATTCCGATATATTCAAAATCCCATCTTCGTTTAAATGCTGTATCCATTGGGAATACACCCTGATCAGCACTGTTCATTGTCGCCCAGATGTACATATTGTTTGGAATCTTAATTGAAGTGTAATTATCTTTTGTTCCACCAAGTTCTTTGGCAAGATAGCGGCGTACATCTTCGCTTGCCTGAATTTCATACATGCTTTCGCCGTCATCAGTGCGGTCAAGAAGCTGGAACATATCTCCAAAAACAGATGCAACTTTAGCACGGTTAATTTCTTCAACAATCAAAAGGAACTTTTCGGCAGAATCCCCATTCTTTCCACTCTCAAGAGCTTTTACCAGAGTTCTCATAAATGGACCAGGAACATATTCATATCTGATTTTACCGTCATCATCTGAAATGGGTTTATAACTTCCTACAAATTGTCCATAACTGTAATCTGGATGGAAAGTAACGCGTTCAACATTTGCAAATGGAGATGAGCTATCTTTTGGTTGAGATTCTGTTTTTAGCTGGAAACTTTTTCCGGTTCCTGGAGCACCGAAGATAATGCGGTTATAAGATTTGATTTTATCTTTGCATGGGGTGTAGTTGAGTTTTGTATTCAATTGATCTTTTTCATTAAAATTATCAAAAAAAGCTTTTTTATCATTTCTATCAACATTAATTTCCATTTCAGTATCTCCTTTTGATAATAGAGTAATTCTATTATTTTCTACTTTCAAACTTCCAGAATATTTATTAATTGCATTTTGAAAGATATCAAGTTCTCCTATTGAATCCTTAAATACCTGATTACATAATTCAGAGAAAGTGCTATCTATATTTTTATTTTTTAATATTTCTTCAAATGTTTTTACGACGTATAAGGGCTTAGTTAGATTGGCAAAACCTTTTTTTGTATATGGATTTGGCACATAATATCTTCTAAACCAATGTTTTAAATAATTATTAGCTTCGGCAATAGAAATATTTGATCTAAACCTTGGATGATAAACATCATTATCATCAATATAGTACAACCCTGTTTGGCAGGCAAATTGATAAATCGTATGCGCAAAACCTTCTCCCCATTTTGATGCCAGCATATATTGTCGAAAGTCATCTTTTGTCATTTCTTCTTTGGGAAGAGTTTCTATTATTTCGCAAATTGTCTCTGGAGTTGCATTTCTCCATCTACAAATTGGATCTGCCATATAATACCCCTAATTCCCAAGTTTCTTAAACTCATTTTCCCTATGGAATTTTAAATACTTTAGTCTTTCCTTACAGACAGGCAAATCATTTATAATCATTCCATCTTCTATTTTTAATTGCTTTCTTGTCAATTCTGATATCCAATTTGAGATTATGAGTTCTTTAGAATCTGTAAAAGTAATAAACCCTCTGTCAAAAAGGCGATCATATGTTGGAGTAAAAATAAAACCATTTTTAGGGTCTGTTTTTTCCATATTGTTCGATTTTTTCCATGGCTTGATATGCGACGCATTTAATAATGCTTCATTATCAATTTGTGTAAAAGGGCAGAATGGACATTCTTCCAGTAATTTTTTTCTATAAATACCTTGTCCAATCCGTGAGTCTATAAGCTGTTTTCTAATTTTGGAAGAAATATCTTCATTGCCTTCAATTTCTTCCAAAATATAATCTTCATTTTGGATAAGAGCCGATTCATTTATATTGATCTGACAATAATATTCTATTTTATGATTCTCTAGATTTTTCAATTTCATTACAGATAGATAAGAGAAATCTGAAAGGCCTAAATCTCGAATTAAATTGTAATAAGGAGACTCTGCACTGACATAGATGCCAGGATGAGAAACTTCTCGTTTTGTAAAATTAAATATGAGAGGTTTGTTTTCAAAAGAATCAATTTGCTGTTTTAAGACATTAAATTTTTCAGCAAGTTTCTTTTTATTTTGATAATTATGTTTTGGAGTAAAAAATTCACTTTTAGTTTGGTTCATATAATTCTCAAAATCTTGTTTAAGAAAAAAGAAATCTGAATTTAAATCATCAAAGAAGCCGTCCTTATTCATTCCTAAATAAAGTTTTGCTTCACCGTGTGCACTACCGAGCTTATTTTTTGTAAAAGAATCGGCAAGTGTTATTTCAGTTTTTGTGTCTATTTTTTCATATTTAGTTCCTGCTATAAGTATTTGAGACATTTTTTCCCTCCCATAAAAAATTATTTACCCAACTTTGGATAGCTTTCAAATATTTTATTCATTATATTTATCAGAACATCTACAACAATTGAATTCCCAGCTTGTTGGTATGCAGATGTGTCCGAAACAGGAATTACAAAACTATCACTGAAGCCCATAAGTCTGAAACACTCCCTTGGGGTTAATTTTCTTAAACGTCCATCTGTTGTTACATAATTATCTACACCAGCACGGTGCATTTTATGCATCGTCGTGAGAAGAGGGCGAGCAACTTCAAGATCTGTTTTGGGCTTTGAATAAAAGTTTTTTGTGCCAGTCGCTAAAACATATTTTCGAACTTTCTCCGATAAAAAATATTTTTCTAAATCAACTTTAATTTTCTTTTTTGCATCTTCTTCACTTTGAAAAATAAAATCACCATGCCAATTAAATTGTTGATTTTTCTTTTGGCACAATTGAATTTCACCATCAATCTGCGTATATCGTTTTGCAAGATTTTTTTCATCAGTTACAAAATCAACACCTTTCTCTGGTAAAAAATAACCACCAGGGGCATTATCAATCAGAAAATCTTGCATTTTCTTTTCAAGTTTTATAGGTTGCGGAAATTCAAATTCTTTTTCAAGTTTCAAATCATTTCTGAATCCTACAACAAAAACACGTTCCCTGTTTTGCGGAATTCCGTAATCTTTTGCATTAAGAACTTTATATTTCCAACTATAATTCAAATCCGTAAAAACTTTTGAAACTGTTTCCCAAGTTTTTCCGTTGTCGTTGCTCAAAAGTGCTTTTACATTTTCGTAAATAAAAACTTTAGGACGAATTTCTTTTACAAGTCTAGCATACTCATAGAAAAGAGTACCTCGAGTATCTGCCAAGCCTCTCTGTTTTCCAACCAAACTAAACGATTGGCATGGACTTCCACCGACAAACAAATCTACTCCATCCTTATATTGATTGCCGTCTAAAAAAGACACATTCCAATGAAAGTTTTTTTCATCAAGTTGATAATTAGCCATATATGTTTTTTTTACTTTATTACTTTCATTCTTTCCTTTGTAAAGATTATCAACAAAGTTTTTCTTTTCATCATATGTCTCAATCTTTGCAAGTTCTTTTAAAATTCGGAAAGAATTAATTTTCTCGTGCAGCATTCCTGTCCGCTGGCAAATGTCTTTCATCTTTCGATTGATTTTATTTTCAGTTGAATTTTCAAGATTCATTTCCTTGTAGTTTAACACTTCTTCATTTGTTTTTGAGAGTATAAGGTTCAATTCATCTTTATAAAGTTTATCTTCTTCATCTTGAACTTCTATTTTTTCAATTTCTACCGTTAATTCAGATAATTCTCTTTCAATTGAAGATATATCTTCTAATATCTTTTTCGATAAAACATCTACATCTCCATTATCACAGGCAAAAATAATTTCATGAGGAATTTGCATTCTATCAAGAGCATGCTCTATTGCTCCAATTCCGCTAAAAACAGTTGCAAGTTTTAATTTTTTCTCATTATTCATCTTACTTCACCAACCACATTAACATGCTTTCAGGATTTTCACGGCAAGTTCTTTCTGGAAGCTGTTGAAAGAGGAAGTATCTTTAATCAATCTATAAATCATAGTCTTATTATTTGGGATATCATCAAAATACCTTTCAAATATTTCTTTTACATCGCTTCCGTCAGTTTCAGACCAATCAATTGTATAAAGGTCATTAATGGCTTTTTCAAAAGATTCTTGCAATTTATCCATAGTTTCTTCCCTTATTATAAGCTAATTATATGTTATCTAAGTGCCATTGAAAGACACTATAAAAAATCTTTTATATTTTTTCCCTTATTTCTTCAAACATCTTATGATATTTAATAATATTTCTTCTTATTTTGTTTATATCATCTTCATTAAATTCTTTTTCACCTTTCTTTGTTGAAAGAACCTGACAGCCATTCTCTTTTTGCAATGCCTTACAATGAGCTAATTCATTTCTGTTTTTTATAATCTCTGCATTATAATTTGATAGAAATCTGTCAACGCCCAGAGTTTTCTTTTCAATTATATGATTTAATGCTCTTGCTGTTGTATATGAATCAAAATTCTGCTCAAAAACAACTTCTTGAATTGTCTTGTTTTTCCATTCATGAATACATTTTTTCTCACACTTAACCTGAGAAACATCAAGAGATTCTTTTATTTTCTCTTCTATTTTTCCAATTATATAATTACGTAATTCTTTTTCATCTTCGCAACTATTATTGCAATACGATGCAACAATAGTTTTCATTAAGTCATCAAGTTCACTAACCTCTGACATAACAAGACCGCGAAGGTTTGTCAAATCATTTAATTTTTCGACAGTCAGGTTTATAACTACTTTCATTTTATTCTTCAAATCTTCATATGAAGTATCTGAATGTAGTTTTAAAAAAGATATTCTATCCACCCCTGTTTCTGGGGGAGTTTGTTGTGCAGAATAAAACAATACTTCTGCATTTACATTCATATTTCTTATATCAGAGATAAAATCCTTTCCTGTCTTATTTTCATTAATATTAAAATCAGAAAAAATTACATCATATTTTCGTTTTGTAGAATTCTGGACTGCATCATCTACTGACTCATACATATATATATGAGGTTCAAAAAAAAGACTTTCGACATACTCTTTTAATTCTGTATCTATTTCCAAGGTTTGGTATTCTTCAATTCTGTCATCAAGCCAAAGTATGTTATATTGCAAACTCACGATTACTTCTCCCTTTTTATAATAAATATGAACTCTAAACCATTATTTTTGTTATTTACCTTTATATCAATATTCATTTTTTTACAGATTTCATTAACATGATACAAACCTAAACCGCCACCCTTTGTAGTTGTAAATCTGTAATCAAATATTTTTGGCAAAACATCATCTTTTATACCATTACCATCATCTTTAAAATGCAATTCAATCGTATCATTATTTTCAAACCAAGTAATAAAAACATTCTTGGCATTAGCTTTTTTTGAATTATCTAGCAAACTGTCAAGAACAACTATAAAATCAATAGGTGCAAATAATAATTCATATTTTATATTTGTATCTTTCACATTAATTGTAATTTCATCTTTATTTGCCAGAGAATAAACATTTAGCATGTATTCATTAACAAAATTAACGATATCTTTTGTGATTTTTTTTGCCATTAAATCAAAATTTGCCTTACTTACAAAATTTGATAGAGTTGCAATTTTTGTATTTTCAAACAAAATCTGTTGGATAAATTTTACTGTCTTATCCTTATCATTTGCATTGATAGAATCAAGAGCTTTCATTGCTAACGAATGAATAAAGCTTGAAGTATGCGTAATATGATGCTGCAGAGAACTTAATTGTTTTACATCTTTGCTAACATCAGAGGTTAGAAATAGATTTTCTGATGATACTCTTTCAACATCTTTTTGCAATTCTTCATTCTTTTTTTCTGCTTTTTCCTGTTTTACTTTTGCAACACTTGCTTCATACTGAGCTTTATTTCGGTCTGATTCAGCTTGTGCAGCCCGAATATCTGCTTCTTCTGCTCTGCGTTCAGCATCTGCTTTCTGTTTCTGTAATTCAGCGATTTTTCTTTTTGCATCATCTACAGATGACATTAAGTCTGCATCTTTTGTTTTTTCCGCAATACGCTCTAAGTCTGTAATAACCTGTGGATTTGCATTATCAAATAAAGTGGGCTCAGAGAATATATTTGCAAGCTGTTTGTTGTAAGAAAGAACTTCTATATTTTTATCACTGATAAGAGTCTTTACTAATTGAACGAAGTCTATTTTACTTCCGAGACTGGAATTTATGACATAATCTGCTGAATCAAGCTCTTTATCTTTTCCAAGTAATACACGGTTCTTCTCAACATCAGTTACATCTTTAAAATACTGACGTTTTAAAAATCCTTCTCCCCACAAAACACCACTAACATATCGTTCAAGACGATGGTGTGTGTTTTCAAATAAACGCATTAATTGTAATGTCGTTTCGGATTGTATTAATCCACCATCACGACTTGAAACTTCCTTAAACTCATCAATTTTATCTGTTTGAATATCAACACGACCAAATAAATCTCTAGTTCCTAGGAAACGGTTGTATCCTTGCTGAGCACGATAATCCAATTTCCAACTGTCATCTCCAGGATTACCAAATGGTAAAATTCTGAATCCATTGCGGAATAAAAAAATTGAACCGTAATTAACAGGTTGAACTCCCATCTTCATTGAAAAAGCAGTTTTTGCAGCTTTATTCAGAAAGTACAAATTTATTGTAACCGATGAAAGCTTATCGAAAGTGTTTTTCTCCCTGATTTTATATATTTCAACATCTCGGTCGATAATAGAAGTTTCAATAAATTCAGTATTAAGTGTTACATCAATTTTTGTAGTTTTTAAGCCAATTACTTGAGAAATACTGTTTTTTATCACTCCATTAACTATATTTCGATCATAGTAATTACTTTTATTTTTCTCATTCTCATCGCCTTCTTTTGCCCATTCACAAATAATTTCAATTGTAAAATCCAATGATTCTGAAAATGGGTTTATAAGTTTTTCAAGAGATTGTTTTAATCTAAGAATTTCATCTCGTGCCCAAATATTTCGCAAATTTGTAATTTCGAGAATTGTTCCAGTCTCTTTATCTTCCGGAAACTTTGGCAGGGAAGACAGTGCTTCATGTTGAACATCAACTTCTATAAATTCTTTCTTCTGATCTTTTTCAAATGCAGTCCAATCAATAATAAGCTTTTCAGCATTTTTATCTTTCTGATTCTTTGTTATTACAATAAGGTTTGCACCAAGCCTATCACACGAAAAGCGACCGACTCCTTTTGCTCCAGCATAATGACGATTTATCTGATCTCTATATGACTGTTGCTTTTCATCAGATTCAGAATCTTCTGAACCATCTTTTTTTGCAGAATAAGCAAGAAATAACCATTTTTCTTTCAAGTCTTCAAGGGACATGCCTTTACCGTTATCTGCAATGATTATTCTTTCTGGCTCAAAAGTTATTTCTACTTTTGTAGCAAATGCGTCATACGAATTTTTTACGAGTTCAAAAATTGCAATATTTTCATTTCTGATGAGGTCTTTTCCAACCAAGTCCTTAAGAGCAGAACTTACCTTAAACTGTAGGTTATCCATGCAACACCTCCATCAAAGCAAGCCCTATCTGTTCTGCAAACAATGGTGGAACAGCATTTCCTACCTGAGTATATCTAGGAATTTCCATTTTCCTGCGTTTTCCGCCAGAAGTATATTTACCCTTAAATTCATACCAATCCGGGAAACTCTGAATGCGTGCATGCTCCCTTACAGTAAGTATTCGAGGTTCTTCATAATGGACAAGTTCATCAGGGATTGAAGTTATTGTTGGAGATTGGGAATTTGCATCTAAAACCGTAACTCCCCGGCGTCTAAGATTTTCTACAATACCATCTTTAGGAGTAATTCTTTTACCTTTTGGTGCATTCTGCAATAAATTATTATGAAGCTTTATAATTGCTTCAGAATGATTTACAAATCTATGACTATCAACTGCAGAATCAGTATTTTGAAGCCCCTGTCGCATCAAACATTCGTAGCCAGATTTTGCATGACCATATAAACCTGCTTGGAAACGAGGAGTGTCTGGCGACTGACAAGTTCCACAAGATTTCTTTAAATCACCAATAGCTTCTTCAATTGTAGTATTTGTTTCAATGCCTTTTTTATGACAGAATTTTTTTCTGTTGTTTTTTAAAATCTCAAAAAAATCGGCAGGGTTATGATTCCTCATTGCAACAAGAATAAATCTATGTCTTTTTTGAGGCACACCATATTCTGAAACATCTATAACATCTGATTCAACTTGGTAGCCTAATGCTTTAAGTTTCTCTATTACATAAGAAGAATATTGCTTTATACATCCCTGCTTGCCTTTAAAATGTACTGTAAAACCATGTACATTTTCAAAAATAAGAGCTTCAGGTTGCACGAGTCCTATAAATTTTATATAAGATTTTACAAGTTTATTCCTAGCATCTTTATTATCTCGTTTACCCGCAACTGAAAACCCCTGACAAGGAGGTCCTCCAGCTACAAGTTCTACCTGACCACGCAATTCTATTAATTGTTTTTGATTTTTTTCAAGAATCTTATTAATATCGTGTTCTTTTATATCCAACCAATCTGGCCAATCATAATGATGTTTATTATCAATAAGATTGTATTTAAGAGTTGAGAATGCATCTTTATTTTTTTCAATAGCAAATAAGCCATGTAGACCAGCATTATAAAGTCCAACAGACAAACCGCCACAGCCAGCGAAAATGTCTATATACGACATGCATTCCTCCTTTTTTTACAAAGGGAACACTAT
>CAMGTC010000063.1 GCA_946061765.1 uncultured Treponema sp. | reverse complement strand
CCCGCTCCTTCGCACCAACATTACGGAAAAGCGTTTATAATGCGTTTGCCCTGCCCTGCATCTTGTCATTATAGAATTGTTGATATCGCTTGCTGTACAATTTATTTTTGAGTCAGAGAGAGCCCTATATAATACAAATTCTATAGTTTTGCTTTTAATTGTATAAGATTTTCCTTTTGTCTGGCTGTATTTTCCTGAATACGTGTAAATAACTCTTTGTGATGTTTCTCATCTTCGGCACGACGTTGATCAAAATAGCGACTTAAGGTACTGTTTTCATCTTTCAGTTGCACCTTCATCCATTCTCGTACAGTTTCGATTTCTTCCTTCGTAAAACAAGTGTCTTCATAATCATCACCAAAAAAGTTCCAAATTCTTTCCATTTCGTGCTTTTCGTCAGTTTCTTGGTCTTTGTTTTCTGGAAATATACAATAAGTTTCGTCACCCTTTGTAAGGACAATATATTCCATTTGTCCCCATTCTGCCGTAGACCATGCCTCTACATCAAATATATCTACAGGAAGACCTGTTTCACTTCTGGGAAGCATAAGAGGCTCTGGCTTTTTTTTTCTTGGTTTATTAAGACGTTTGATAAAAACTTTCTTTTGCTGCTCTACATAATAAACAATGTCATCTGAATCTTTTATTACATCCGCCTTATAGACAGTGCGCACTCTCCCTTCTCCTACAACTTTCCTGTCAAAATAGGCAATTACTTTAAGAAAGTCCTCCTGAAGATTGGGCTCTACTTTTTTCCATTCAACTCTTTTTGCAAAATTAAAAACATAATAAATAAGATATTCATAAAAAAAATATACATCAGAAAATTCAGTAGAAATGTCATTCTGCATTTTCACCTTCAAAATGGTACAAACATTTCCTTTCACATCAACCGCCGCAACTCCACAGTTGTTCCAGCGTCTGCCGGTGAAATAACGGATGTATGAATTTGATGGGGCTTGGCTTTTTATTTCTGAATCTAAAATCTGTTTTTCTTCTTCTGTTGCTTCTGTAAAATGAAAACTAAAATCAATTATCATCTTCTTTCTCCTCTGCTTTGCAGTAAAACAGGCTACAGTAAAATCGGTTTGGGCAGGCTCTTATAAAGCTCAACAAATTCCTTAAAGAAAGGTTTCATAAAGTCTGCACAACCACCTTCTTCTTTCAATAATTTCAATTTGCGTTGAATTGAATATATTCCTTTATTATAATCGCCCATGTTAAGGTCTCTAAGATTCGGATTTTTCTTTACAGGGCGACCTTTGATAGAATTAATTTCATCAATCGTCTTACGAGCGTCTGCAATAAACGTCATCTTGAATGACATAGGCTTTTCGTGCCCATACTTTTTATCTTCCTTCTGACCTGTAGAAGCCATTAAAATAGTCATAAGCAAGTCACCTATAAGGTAAACATAGTAGACATCATACAGAACTTTTGTTTCGAGTTCTTTCTGTGATGGAACATAATCGTCTTGTGTCCCACGCAGAATACTGTCAAGCTTTTCCTGGCTCATGTATTTTTCGTTAGTTTCCAGCATATTTTACTCCCCACTCCCCTTTTTTAACTCCAATATTCAACTGACGAAGGATTCTTTATCTGGTCGTAGCCCATTTTCATCAGTTTTGCAATTGTTTTGTATGGCACCATTCCGGTTCCTCCTCCAAAGACTGGAATCACTATACTTTCAATCTTGTTTTTTATTGCTTCCATTCCACAAGCATTTCCAGATTTCGAAGTAAAAGATAAATAGTCATCACAAAATTAAATATATGGCAATTTGAGGATTAGTAAATAAAAATCTTAGTTTTTTATGATTGCAGCAGTTCTGAAATTCTTGCACGATTTTTTTTTACAAGCTTACTGATATAGCCTTTTGTTTAAGGATTTCCAGTTTCATCTTTTATAAGAATAATATCTTTCTAATTGGCGCAGGTTTTACAAAAAGCTTTACTTCCAGAAAAGAAGCAATCCATTTTGTATTAGATTATTATTTGGCTCAATACTAGGAACAATTCTTACTTACCTTGCACCAGGCTTACTGCTTCAGTGAATATGGGCTAAGCTTTTTATAGTCTATCAGCAGGTTCTTCTTTGACTTTTCTCCTAAACCGTCACTCATAGAACCTGCTTTATAGAAAGGCTCATACCAGCAGGTAATTACACCTTCATTTGGTCCGTAAGCTCCAAGCATTGTTCCGTCCCCTGGTGTCATACAAGACTTAGCTTTCCAAAGTCCATGAGCTTTCAGATTATCCGCTATCTGATTTCCTGCAACTTTGCTGTCGTTAGTTTTTGCCTCTTTTATCAGGCGGATTTTCACTGTTCTGAAAGACTGGACATTGTTTTTGTTGCCATTTTCAAGTCGGAACTCAGAATATTTTTTGTAGCCTGGAAAGTTCCCGGTATAAAATGACAAGTCATAATTTAAGTCGGAATCATTGGTTATATACTTAGAATGTCCTTCCTGATCCCATTTTTCCATAAAGGTAAGCCCGTTCCCGTATGTCAGTAAATAATTAACTGCCGAGGCATAGGTAAGCATAAAGTAAAGCCCATATCCATCTTCTTCAGGAAAGTCATAAAATACGTGTGTGTTGGTCACTTCGGTGGTATAACCATTAGTCCAAACATAGCCTACATAAAAGCGCCCATCTGCAATGTAGTACATCAAAGGGCAATCAGCTTCATCGTTAAAGCTTTTTATAGAAGTGCCATCAGAACCATCAGCTCCATTAAGCATTTTTGATTCAATAGCATAAGCCCAGCCAAACTTTTCTTTCCCGCTACTACTCGTAAACTCATTTAAAAAAATGCGCACAGTGCCGGCTTCGTCGAACCAGGTCTTATCATAGTAACGCTGAACATGGTTCGTGACTTGGCGTTCAAGTACCAACTGTTCCGCAAATAAGTTTGTGCAGAACAACAGCGAGATGATTGTTGGAAGAAGAAAGTGTTTTTTCATAACCTAATTCTCCGACTTTTTTAAATGCTTCTTTAACAATTCTGCAAGCTCTGTAAAATTATGTTCTTCGGCGTATGCAATAGAATTTTTGAAATTATCTTCAACCTCGTCATAAATTCCTACTTTATCACATGCATAACCATGATTAAGAAATACTTCTATAACATCTTTTGAATTATTTATAATTGCATAGTCCCAAGGTCTAAGATACTCTAATATATAATAGTCATTACTATCCAATGAATCATCTGCATAAAGCCGTGCTCCATGATTTATGAGCACCTCGGCAACATTTTTCGCATTCCATTCCGCAGCCGCATTAAGTGGAAAATAGTATTCTAATGGTTCAGGATTGACTTCTGCGCCATGTTCAATTAATAACTCAGCCACTTCTTTTGAATCATACTTAGCAGCCATCGACAAAGGAGTATATTCAGATGGAATATAAAAAATATGATTTAAATTAGCTCCATTATTGATAAACTTAAGAACCTCATCTGTATTATTATTTTTTATGGCTTCAATAAACAAATTATGAACATTTGTTTTTGCACCATGCTGAACAAGAAATTCTACAATTCCAGAATTTTTTCCATACAAATGTATAAATATCTCATAAACTGATGTACCTTGCGTATTAACAGCATTTACATCTGCGCCTTGTTCTACAAGCAACTTTGCAATTTCTTTTCCTTTGAATTCTGCTGCATACATTAATGCTGTATAACCAAACTCATCCGCTGCATTTACATTTGCCCCTGCTGTAATCAGTTTTACAACTTCTTCAAAATTATTTTCATTTATGGCGTTAAGTAATTTTTTATCTAACTCTTTACCGCCATTGTTTATCTGTATATCTCCATCAGAACAATGAACAACAAATACCTTATTACCATCCCAGTTCTCTCCTTTATCAATTTTAAACCACTGTTCTTTTGTGCCTTTAAAATTTATAGTTTCAATCCCACTTTCCTGAAATGCATTTTCTCCAATATCATTCAAACCAGCAGGAAGTGTAATAGTTTTTAGATTAGATGTATTGCAAAATGCATATTCTCCGATAACTGTTACGGAGTCTGGAATTGCAATTTCTTTGCAACTATAGCCAAAGAAGGCATAATGTGGAATTTCTGTTACTCCATTTGGAATTACTATTTTTTCAATATTTGGAGTTATTGGAGCAGCATCGCCATCAGAGCAATGGATTTTTACATTTTCTTTGAAAAAAAGATATCCTGTAGCTTTTATCCAGTCTGCTATTGAGCCTTCATAATAAACATCTGTCAAAGAATCTATTAAGAATGTATCTATCTTTCCGTAGTAAAGTTCATTTTCATCCCTCATATCGTATGGATCTAAGTTGTCATATAAATATTCAAAATCAAAATCTTTAGGAAATCTTAAAACTTTAAGCGATTTACAGCCTTCAAATGCATTTGTCTTGATTTCTTCTATATCAGCAGGAATCACAACCTCAGTTGCATTTTCGTCACATTTTATAAGTACACCATTTTCAATTGTAAGCATAGTTTTTCTCCTTCCTTTTTTACCCTAATAATAATTATAGGTATTATGGAAGATATCGTCAAACTGATTTATTTATCTTGCATTTGTTTTCTAAAGGCTGCATTCTTCATCATAGCGTCCGCATTTTCCCGCCAGGTACATTATGAGCCATAGTCCGTGAAATTTTCTGCCCGATATAATTGTATTCAGGGCCGAACTCCTCTACATTGACTATCAACTTATTCTTTGAGATGTTTTCAAAATTTTTAAACATTTTAATGAAACTTTTTTTAAAATAAAAATAATCGGATAGACAAGAGAACAGTGAATAAACAATATAGAATAAAAATATAGTCATCTTTCCACCCCTCTTTTTTCGACTTTCAGATTCAAAATCACCACTGCCGTCAGAATCAAAAGAATACCAGCGCCAGATATAATTGTTAATTTTTCCGAAAATACAAATACACCGATTAAGGTCGCAACCATAGGTTCAATAGTTGCAATAATTCCCGCTTTGCTTGCTTCCACACTTTCAAGGCCAAGGGTATATGATAAAAAAGGAATCACTGCAGTTATTAAGGCGGTCAGAAAGCAAAAGGCAATTAAAAATCCCGGATTTGGAACTGCAGAAAACTTTCCCATCATATTTGCCGGCTGACTGATAGTCCAGGACCCCACAGCGGAAAAAATAAAGGTGTAAGTCGTAACGGTATAGGAAGAATATTTTCGCAGGGCAATTTTTCCAAGAATACTGTATAAGCCATATCCAATTCCAGAGCCAAGCCCGACCAGTAAACCTGTCATAGTCATTCCTTCAGCCGAAATTCCCGAAACCAGAACACAGCCTGCAAAGGCAAGTGCCAGGGCAATCAGTTTTCTTTTATCCAGCTTTTCATGAAAAAAGAAAATGGACATGAGCGTAATCCACACAGGAGAGGTATAAAGCAAAATTGCCGCAGTTGAAAGAGGCATCATTGTGATGGCGGTAAAATAACAGACTGTAAAAAATAAAATGCTTCCAAATCCCAGTCCAAGAAAAAGCGGAATATCTTTAGGAGAGATTTTAAAACCACCAGGGTCTTTTACCAGCAGCACCAGAGAAAAAATAAGAGCCGACAGAGTTATACGAATTGAAACAATCTGAATGGCACTGAAGCCGAAGGTTTCCAGTTTTCGCACAAAAATACCCATGCTCCCCCAGAAACATCCTGCAAGAATGATAAGCACAATTCCGAGTTTAGAACTTTTTGATTTTTCCATTTTTGTTTCCTTAGATTTATCAATAATGCGGTGGTCTTCTGTTCGGAATATCACCTTCCATCACATTAGGCATATCGCGAATTTTATCAGACATCATTTTGATTTCTTTCTGCAGTTTATCAATGGTTTTAGCCTGCTCGACAGTAACGTCCTGAATTTGGTTTACAAAATCTTCCATGTAGGCAAGTTTCATTTCGATTGCAGTTAAACGTTCATCAGTTTCTTTTTCCATCTCTTTTACTCCTGATTACCAATTTAGAGGAAGATAAGCCGCAAGAACTGCCAGTAATACTGTCGGAAGCATATTTGCAACTCTGAATTTCTTTCCCCATACAAGATTTACTCCAACACAGAAAATTAAGATTGAACCTACTAGAGAAAGATATGCAATTGCAAGTTCTGTCATTAATGGAGAAATAAGGCGGGCCAGCAGTGTTATAAGCCCTTCAAATATAAATATTGGTATTGTAGCAAAAGCACAGCCCTTACCTAGAGAGGAAGTCATTAATGCAATAATGATTAAGTCCAGAACTGACTTTACGGCAAGTGTCGAAAAATCTCCTTTAATTCCGTCCTGAATGGCACCGACAATTGCCATTGCTCCAATGCAAACTGTAAGAGAACTGTAACAAAGGCGTTTACAAATTGATTGTCACTTCCATTGCCCGTTTTTACTTTGAGCCATTCACCAAAGCGTTCAAAGCTTCTTTCTATACTGCAAAGTTCCCCGATGATTGTTCCAAGAGCAAGTGTAAGTACTACTAGCATAGCCTTTCCGCTCAAGATTTTTCCTTCATCGATATTAAGCATTCCCTGCATGGCTCCGGCAATCGAAATAAAAATTACGCTGACTCCGCAAGCCTTAGTTAGAGAATCTTGTCTTTCTTCATTAAATAGTTTTCCTGCAAAATGACCTATAAAACCGCCAGCAACAATTGCACCAGTATTTATTATTGTTCCCAAACCAATCATATATTTTCCTTAGTTTATTCTATCCCTGAACCTTATGCATAACGTATCTCACCTTCCCTATAATACGGAAGTCCTGACTTTCATCGCCTTCGCTCATTTCCTTGTATTTTGGATTATCAGAAATAATGTGAACACAGTATTTATCTCGCTGAAGTCGTTTTACAAAGGCTGCTCCCCGGTAGTTGATGGCATAGATTCCGTCTGTACCGTCGTAGCCCAAGTTATCATAAAGAATGATGTCGTTATCAAAAAGGGTTGGCTCCATGGAGTCACCGCGTACATAGGATGCACACATGTTTTCCCGGTATTTTTTCAGGTGCGAAGGAAGCGCAAGGTAATCAATTATATCAGCTCTATCCGGAAGTTCCTGGCCTCGTCCCGCAGAAAAGGACTGCTCATAAACGGGGATATTGATTACATCCTCTGTCAGACGGTCGGGGTAAACCTTGAACTGTTCCATTGTCATTGCAAAAGATTCGATAATTCTGATTCCGTCATCTAAGTTCGGGAGGCGCTTATAATAAATCCAGTTTCGCAGCGTGCCGATAACAATGCCTGTCTGCTCGCAAAGCCATTCCTGGTTTTTGCCCTGCTCTGAGAGAATTGCTTTTACTTTATTCCAAAAGATTTCTGCATCCATATAGTTCTTGCCACGGTTTGTAAATCAAATACTCGAAATTGAACCTTATAATAAGTATACAATGATATTTAAAATAAATAAATCACTATATAGTGATATAAAATATTGAAAAATCACTAAACAAGAATTATTCCAAACTGCTTTTTGAATTTCATAATTAGTGTGTGGTCTCCTCTTGCTGCGATAACATATTTTTCATTACATTCATCACAACAAGGATGCCTTTCACCAGCTTATTTATAAAAAATTGGCCAGGTTGAGTTACCACTTCCGTCGAAAACTGTATTACAAAAACAGCAGAAGTTTTTTTATTCATCGAGACGCTGAATATCAAAATCTTTTACATCACAATCTTCTTTACCAGCCTTTAATGACTGCTGCAATTCTTCTTTAAGTTGAGCATAATCTTTTACAGCCTCTTCGTAAGTCATATCATCCAAGTCAACATAGTATTTTTTTGAAGGAATAACTGTGTCTGAATTACCAGGATATTGAACATAAGTGTATACAATACGATATTTAGGAACGTAGGAAACAGGATTTGCTTTTACTCTAAGAGCGGCATGGAAAGTTGGAGAATCAATTATACCTGCGGAATGAAGCAAGATTATTCCTTTATTAAAGCGAACAAAATTCTTTATTATATCAATCTGTTCATCTGTTAAAGAACATTTTTCGCGGTTTTCCAGGACTCGCGGTTTAGTGCCAATTGTCATACAGAAGAGTGCATTAGTTAGTGGATCGCTAAAACGGATTACATTTTCATAAGATACACTTCCATCATTTTCAAGGTATAGCTCTTTTTCCCATCCGGATGTACAACCACAAAAAACTTTACACGGAAGATTTAATTCAGGAATATCTTCAGGGTGTACTGTTGTTGAAAAGAATCCAAAGATTTCGTAGTAATATAAGTCTTCCATAATTGAATAAAAATGATTAAGAAGTTCTTCAAAATCAGAAGAATATGGCAATTCCTTATTTCCAAAACGATTATATTTCTGGAGGCAGATTTTAATGATATTGAAACAATCAACTATGAGCATATTGTCGAATTCATCAATTATTGCAAATGAATCAAACAATTCTTTCAGGGCTTTAGCATAAGAAAAATATTCATCAGCTGGAACTTCCTTCAGAACCGTTTCCGTGAGCACTGGTAAATCTACATTGAAAAATTTAGCTTTTTCTTCAGCTTCTTTTTTAGACTTTATCAATTGATAGATAATTTCTACAGCAGCACGAGCCTGTGCTCTGTCTTCAAGATATTTTTCCACTTGCTGTAAATCTCCAGTCAAATACTCTTCTTCTTTTTTGAGATTATTTATTTTAATAAGGATTCGCAGAAAACTTCTAAAGAACCCCTGCCCTGCATCAATTCTTGAGCTGTTTTTAATAGAACATAGTTTACATCATCTTCTTTCAACTCTGCATATTCTAAAGTTAAAAGGCTAGGATGATAATGCTGAAAGCATAGTTGCTGCGGATTTTTATATGAAGGCTCCAGAGATTCGACTCGACAGCTTATATCTGTTGTATCAAGGCCGGCTCCTTTTTTTTGAAGATTTTGCCTGAACTTAATTCCTTTCTTATAATCTTTTTCATCTTTGCAGCTTGAAAAGATTGAAATTTTTGAGTCACCAATAGTGTGTACAAAATCACCGTTTCTGAATGGAAATGGAACTTCAATAAATGCATTTGCAAAATGCTCTTTATGAAACCATTCAATTTGGTTTTCATCTTTTGTGAGGATGCGTTCTTCAAGTTGTTTATGAAGTTCTTTGTATTCAGTGTCTCCTTTTATGGCTTCATCTATCTGGTTCAGGAGATTTAACATTTCATCATGAGAAAGCAATGGATTCTGATATATAAGAACTGCCTGTTCAAAAGGTGTAAAAATACGCTTTTCCTTTTTACACTGCCCTATTATTGCCTTTGAAGCGATAAGTTTTTCTAAAGGAATGTTTAATTCTGTCATGGCTTATATCTCCTTTTTATCAGAAGGCTATCTTTGAGTGTTATTTCGTATTTGTTACCCATGATTATGACTCCTTTGAATCATATTCTTTGGTGATTTACAATATTTGAACTCCCCTACCTATCAAATTTCTTGTTTAATTCTTCAAGCTGCTTAGCGATACTTTCCAAAATTACTTCTGATTTATTTGACTCTTCATCAATTTCTTTGCATCTGTCATTTACGGCATCTACAATTACGCCAACGATAACATCTCTATCATCTTTTTCAAACTGATAGCATTCTTTGCCCCACTGCCATTAGGATGATTATTAAAATACACCTGCACTTTTTTTCCTTCCCTGTCCGCAGCCTTTATTATAGGAATAAACTGAGCCAACTCATCTTCCGAATAGTCATAACAATAACGGGCACTGCCATTTGGAGATTTCTCCACCGTATACGTTTCTTTCTCGCCGTTTGCATGAGTGTAAGTTATTGACCTTTGCACCTTCGGCACATGCGCATACCAGGCCCCTTCATTCCTTCCATGCAGGCGGATATAAGCATTTTCTCCAATAAAAGGCGTCCCCATCACTGTCCCATCTGGCAAATTCTTCAGCTGAGGCATACTTCGATTCGCTCCGTTTGCGTAATTGGAAATTATTGACATTTGTGCCAGATGGCACATAGGCATGTCACAAAAAACAATACCAGCCTTCCTCTTTTCCAGTCCTTCAAAAACCGAACCCCGAATCCATTCTTTATGACGAAATTCCACCATCACAGGAAATCCTTCAAACTCACCAATCAGCTTTGCAAGGTAAATCCTGTTATCCTTGGTGTAATGAAAACTTTCCGGAAATTGAAAAAGCACTGCCGACAAACATTCTTTTTCGTTCAGAGGCTTGAGTGCCACCTTAAAATCCTCTGCCGCTGTCTTCCAGTCACTACCTATTTCATGAGTCAAAAGTCGGTTCGCCTTCACGCTAAAGTTCAGCCGGCCTTCAGAACGTTCATAAAAAGTCATCATTCTTTCCGCCGTAGGCATGTTGTAAAACGTATTATTCAACTCCAGTGCATTGAATCGAGCTGCATAGTAACTGAGGAAATCTTTCCGCTTCAAATCCTTCGGATAAAATACACCCTTCCACTCCGGGTAATCGTATCCGCTGGTACCTATTAACAAGTCAGACATTTACACTTCTTCCACCAGCTCAAAGCGCCACTTCTGATTTACATCCGGGTACTTCTCGTTTTCCATTACTTCCCCTCCTCCAGTTTCTTCATCGCAGGCTTACATTCAGCTGTTTGCCAATCGTAAAATTTATATTTCTTCATCAATTTGATTATATCATTTTTTGCCAAAAATTTGAGAAATGATTTAAATATATATGATGGGGAAAGCCTTCCCCTCGTTCCAGCCCGCAATGCGGTCTTACACTACCCCTTCCAGCGGGCTCAAACGCCGCCCTGCCTATAATTGAAGAGCCGTTAAAAAAATTGTACTGCAATTTTTGGCTCATCCAAAAGAATGGCTCGAAAATACTGGTTGTTTCGCAACGCCTGCTTTTTTTATGAAGTTCAAACGGTCAGTTTCAGCCTGCATTTTCTCAAATCTACAACAGTAGAAATTTAATATGAAGTTCAAACTATATATATCACCCGTTCGGAGGTTCAATCTACAAAAGTAGAAATTTAATATGAAGTTCAAACGAGAAATAATATCGTCAAGCCGTTCCATCTACAAAAGTAGAAATTTAATATGAAGTTCAAACCAAAAACAGATTACGTGCGTAAGCTTATCAATCTACAACAGTAGAAATTTAATATGAAGTTCAAACCCTTCGCAATGTACAACGGTACTGTATCTTGCTGTTTGTCGCATATATTGCGGTCAAAAGTGACAAAAAAGGTATTTTTTTATTTCATCAAATTCTCCAGTAAGACCTAGGGGTTGCATTTTTTAGCCGATTACGAAAACTTGTTTTTCTTCGTTTCTAGCATAACCATAACATGTTTTTTTTAATGTTTCTAATTGATTAAATATAATGATAGAATCCTCTTCTGTAAAGGTTTTCATATATGTATTTTTTATTTCTGACTCAATATTTTTAAGAACAGTATCAATGTTTGTAATTTCAAAAACAGAATATTGTAAACGAAAACCGAACTTAGAAAGATATTTTGCAAATTTTGTACGAACCTTATCATTACTTATGTCATATAATTTAGCACTAATTCCTTCTACTCCCATAATTTCCTGTACGTTTAAATCTGGCATCAAAACATCTTTTTCAAACTGTTCCAGCTTTTTTATAACTTTCTTTTCTTCTTCAGATTTCTTTCTTTTCCTCTTTAATAAAGCACACTGATTATGAATCTTATTGGCAATTCCATGGGCTGCAATATCAGTTTTATCATATTCATATTGTCTTTTACGAAAAAGAAGGTTTAAATCAAACAACATAACAGTTTGAAAACTTACTACCATTCAGAA
>CAMGTC010000062.1 GCA_946061765.1 uncultured Treponema sp. | reverse complement strand
CTTTTAATAATTAGAAGCGACCAATGTCTCCATCCCAGTAGCCTTTTTCGTCGTGGTCAAGAGTGAATTTTACTACTTCGTCAACTGTTGTAAAGCAGAGTCCTACAACTGTATCAGCACAACCGTAGTAGATTGCAATCTTTCCGTCTTTTTCGTCAGTTAAAGCTGCAACTGGGAAACAAACGTTATCTACAAAACCTGTTGTTTCGTATGGCATTTCAGGAGTGAGCATGTAATCACCACAGCGGTATTTTACGATAGAAGGCTTGTCATGATCCAAGATTGCTGCAGAGAATGAATATACAAATCCATTACAAGTTGTTGCTACGCCGTGGTAGAACATGAGCCAACCCTGTTCTGTTTTTCCTTCTTTGTTTGTGTATTCAATTTCAATAGGAGCTGGACCACATCCAATCTTAACTCCCTGCCACCAGCCCTGTCCGCCTTTCTGCATAACAAGTCTGTGTTCTCCCCAGTATTTCATATCAGGAGACTGAGAAAGAAGAATATCACCAAATGGAGTATGTCCTGAATCTGAAGGACGAGAAAGCATTAAAAATTTACCGTCAATCTTTTTAGGGAACAAAACAGCATTTCTGTTGAATGGAAGGAATGGATTTTCAAGACGTGTAAAATCTTTAAAATCTTTTGTAGTTGCTACACCAATGGAAGCTCCGTCAAAATCTCCACACCAGAGAATATAATATGTATCGTCAATTTTTACACAGCGTGGGTCATAAGCATAGAATGGATCATGTGGAGTTCCATCTGGATCGTGCATATGAATTTTTTCGCGCTGGAAATCCCAGTGGATACCATCATCTGAATCACCAATATAAAGGAATGGACGAGCCGATGTGTCTTCTGAACGGAAAACACCCTTGAATTTTCCCTGCCATGGAATAACTGCTGAGTTGTAAATACGTCCCATACCTGGGAATGGGTTACGTCCAATTACAGGATTTTCTGTATAGCGCCAGATTGGAAGCCAGTAATCTTTTGGTTTATCCTGCCATGGAATATTTGGTAAATTGCCACCACTTATGATTTTTGACATTTGTGTCTCCTAAAGGTAATCTTAAAGGTCTCAAGACCTTTTATTTCTTATATTTTTAGATTACTTTGGCTTTGCAGGAATGTCAAGATAAATTTACTTAAAAAATGAATTAATTTAAGTAAATTTACTTAAAATGCCCCAAATTCGAGTTTTTTTGAAATCACTCAACCGGGAATGGAAGCCAAAAAATCGGATTTTTGTTTATAATGCGGAAGCCCTGTTTAATCTGCTTGATTTTCTTTTTTTTTATGTATAAATCTAATAGTATGAAAGAATATAAATTAAATCAAATCAAAGATAAAAAGATTATTGGACGAAATATTGCTTCTGCAGGACAGAGTGAAAAACCCCTCTCACTTTTTTGGGGCGCATCTGGTATTGAAGTTTGTGTAAAAGCTACAGAAGTTTGGGCAAAACTTTCAGCAAATTATGAAACTTCAGAACCCTGGATTGCGATATTTGTAAATGGGGCTCAAATATCCCGTTTTATGATTGCAAAGGGTGAAGCTCAATGGTACTGTCTGGCAAGAAATTTAAATGCTCAAAAAGAAAATCATATTTCAATTTTGAAAGATACTCAGCCAATGAGTGGGGAAGCTTTACATTCTCTCTTTCTTGAAGCAATTGCCTTGAATGAAGAAGGAATTTTCTGTCCACTTGAGAAAAAATCTCTTTCTATTGAGTTTATTGGTGACAGTATTACTAGTGGAGAAGGGCTGGCGGGAAGTCCTGAAGAAGGGGACTGGATTACCCAGTGGTTTAGAGCTAGTGATACTTACGCTGTAAAAACTGCTTTATCTTTAAATGCAGATTTTTCTGTTCTTAGTCAGTGCGGCTGGGGAATTGCCTGGGGGTGGAATGGAGACAGAAGAAGTGCCCTGCCTCCTCATTATGATAATGTTTGCTCTGTTATGTGGGGAGATTACCAGGAAAAACTTGGTGTAAAGGAAAAATATGATTTTAAGGATGCTTCTGATTTTGTAGTTGTAAACCTTGGAACTAATGATAATGGAGCTTTTGATCAGGCTGCCTGGAAAGATTCAGATGGAAAGGAATATCCTCTTCATAAAGATAAAGATGGAATTGCTATTGCAGAAGATGGAAATCTTATAAAAGAAGCTGTAAAAGATTTTCTAAAAAATATAAGAAAACATAATCCTAAGGCAAAAATTATATGGACCTGGGGTATGATAAAACTTAAGGCAATTCCTCCTTACATTCTTAAAGGGCTTGAAGAATATAAGACTGAATCTGGAGATAACTCTGTTTATTCTTTGGAATTTGATGCAATGGAAGATGTAGAAAAATTACCGGAAGATAAAGGAAGTCGTGGTCATCCAGGCCCATTGACTCATTATCTGGCATCAAAAAAATTGACTGCCCTTATAAAATCTCTTATGTAGCCCGAAATAAATTTACAATAAAAAAAGCCTGTAGAAGTTGATTTATACTTTTACAGGCTTTTAGCTTTTAGACTTTATTAAAAAAACTAGTTTCGGGCATAAATATTATCGATATAAAAATCACATTCTTGTGGAACTGCTCCAAAAGAATAAATAATTACCCTTTGAACAAATTTTAAATACTGTAAATGTGGAATTTGGAATGTAAGTGTAGCAGTCTGTCCTGCTGCAAGAATCTGTCCTTCAAACTGATTCCAGTCTTCCCAGTTTTCGCCGCACTGTAAAACAGGGCAGAGAGTAATATCAAATTCGTTTGGATTGTAAGCGTCAAGACTTACCATTGTCATTCCAGACCAGTCTATTTCATAAGGCACTGTAAAAAATCCGCCTTTTTCCCATTCGCCACCGTTTGTTTTTACTCTACATTTTAATGAAGTTGAATCATCTGAACCCCAGTCTGTAGAAAGTTCGCAAGATACACTTACGTCTCCATCATTCCATGAAGAACCTATTGCTTCCCAGAACATACCTTCTTCCATATCATCTACAAGCAATTCAGCTCCGCTTTCAGGAATTGTGTTTACAACTTCTTCTTGAGAAGCTTCTACTTCTTGAGGAGCTGCTACTACTTCTTCTTCTGCCTTTGGTGTAGAACCGCAGGAAATTAAAGCAAATAAAATTGCTGTGCTTGATAAAAGTGTAAGAATCTTTTTCATAAAAATTACCTCTTAAAAAAATTTTAACTTACTATAATATTATCATGAAGCAATGAAAAAACAAGGAAATAATTAGTTAAAATTAAATTAAAATTAATAATGTGTTAAAGTAAATATAATTAAAAATTACTTGCGATTTTGTCTTTTCCGATATATCTTAAACATTAGAGGTTAAAAATGAAAAAAATATTTCTTATTCTTTTTGTATTTTTGTCTGCTTTTTCACTTTTTGCTCAAAAATTAGAAGCAGAAGATGGTGATGCCTATAGTGCAAAAACCGCTTCAAGTATTTCTGGTTTTTCAGGAAAAGGTTATGTAGATTTTCTTCCGGGAGGATCTTCTTTTGTAAAAATTACTTTTAAGACAAAAAAAAGTTCTAATTATGCTTTTAAATTAACTTATTCTGCAGATTCAGAAAAACCTTCTGCCGTAAAAGTTGAAATTGATGATAAGTATCTTGTAACTCAAAAATTACAGGCAAGCGATTCTTTTACAAACAATTTTTTGTTAAATACTGCTCTTTTAGAAAAGGGGCAGCACACAGTAAAAGTTACCGGTTACCGGGGAAAATGGTCTTTTGATTCAATTGAAGTAATTGAAGCTGATGATAAATTAATTTCCCAGATAAAAAATAAAAGGCTTGTAAATCCAAATGCTATTCCAGAAGCTCAGAAACTTTTTGAATATCTTTGTCAGATGCAGGGAAAAGGAATTCTTTCTGGTCAGCAGATTTATGGTCAAAATACTCAGGAGATAAAAACTCTTCTTGCAGCTACTGGAAAAAATCCTGCTGTTTTAGGAATTGATTTAATTGATTTTAGTCCTTCTCGTGTAGAACATGGAGCAAGCGGGGGGCGTCTTACTAGTGTTGCAAAAAAATACTGGGATGAAGGAGGAATTATCACTTGTGCATGGCACTGGAATGCTCCTTCTGGACTTATAGATAAAGATATGCCAGAAATGCACTGGTATGATGGTTTTAGAACAAAGGCTACAACTTTTGATTTTTCTAAGGGAATAAAAGATCACGAAAGTGAAGAATATAAATTAATGATTCGTGATATTGATGCAATTGCAAAGCAGCTTAAAATTCTGGCAAAAAATAATATTCCAGTTCTTTGGCGCCCAATTCACGAAGCTTCTGGAAAATGGTTCTGGTGGGGAGCAAAAGGCCCAGAAAATTATATAGAACTCTATAAATTAATGTATGACCGTCTTGTAAATTATCACGGGTTAAATAATCTTATCTGGGTTTGGAATGCACAGGATCCTGACTGGTATCCTGGAGATGAATATGTAGATGTTCTTTCTTACGATTATTATCCAATGAAATATAAACACGGCACAGCAGATGAATATCTTGCGAAAATTCAAGCTGCAACAGATAAAGCTAAACTTTATGCAATCAGCGAAAACGGAGCTTTACCTAATGTTGTAAAACTTGAAGAAGAAAAAAGTCTCTGGTCATGGTGGTGTACTTGGAACGGTGATTTTACTGTAGCGGCTGATGGAAAATCTTATTCTGAATCTAATACAAGTCTGGATTCATTAAAGCTTTATTACAATAATCCTTATACAATTACAAGAGACGAATTACCATCTTTTAAGGTAAGTCAATAAAAGAGGAATTAAAATGAAAAAAATTCTTTTAGCTTTAGCATTAATCTGCATTTGCCTGCCGGTATTTGCAGCAGGAGATAATTTTATGAATGAAAAAACTGACCTTCGTCTGGAAAATTTTCTTGCAAAAATCAGACGTGGTGAAGATGTTACTGTTATTGCTTTGGGTGGTTCAATCACTACTGGTTTTAATGCAAAAAATGCAGCTTCTGAAGGCTGGGCAGGATTAACTGGACAGTGGATTAAAGATTTGGCTTCAAAATCTAACTCTAAAGTTACTTTTTACAATCAAGGAGTTTCTGGTACAGATTCAGCCTTTGCAATTGCACGACTGGATGATCATGTTATGTCTTTAAAACCTGATCTTTTACTGCTTGAATATGCCATGAATGACCAGTGGCTTGATGCAAAAGTTCGTAACAGAACTTATGAATCAATAATCCGTAAGGTATTGTCTAATGGAGATACTGCAATTCTTGCCCTTTTTGTAAATGAACGTAATGCTCCTTATCCATCAGCTCAGTCTGTACAAAAGCCAATTTGTGATTATTATCATATTCCTTTTGTCAGCTGGAAAGAATGTCTTGAAAAAACTTCCAGACTTTCGGATTTTGAAAAATTCTTTGATGGACAGGAAAACGTTCATCCAAATTCAAATGGTCACGCAAATATAGCTATGCATATAGAAAATAAACTACAATCCATTTGGGATAATCTGCCCCAGGATTCTGAAATTTCAAGTCCTGTAAAAGATTTACCAAAGCCTTTATCTGACCGTGGTTTTGAAAATGCAAAATATTTTACAAGCGATAATATTAAGCCGCTTACTAATACTGGATGGCAAGCAACAAGTCCTGTTCATAATGAATGGGTTAGTCATGGAAAAGCTCATAAAGGCTGGCAGACAAATAATGCTGAAGCTGAATTAACTTTTGAAGTTGAAGGTTCTTCTGTAGGAATTACTTATTGCGAAAGTGATCAGTTCCGTAATGCTCAGGCCTGGGTTACAAAAGAAGACGGAACTTCTTCTCCTAAAGTAAATCTTATGTGCCTTGTTACTTACCGAAATGGTTATTATGGATGGGCTTATAAAGAACTTATTAACACAGATAAAGTTCAAAAATTCACAGTACATATTGCAGTTTCAAAGCGTGCTCCAAAATCTGCAGAAGGAAAAAATTGTAACATTACTGGAATTCTTGTAGCAGGCGAAAAATAAAATAAAAAACTGTCTTTTCTTTGAAGTTTTTGCAGAAAATCAAAGTTAAGACAGTTTTGTTTATTTTGGGGGTAGTTATTCCCAAAGAACGACGGTGTCAAGTCTTTAAGCGTAAGACTGCCAGTAGTCGACGAATTTATTTAGGGTTTATTACAAACACTAAAAACGGCGAAGTCAAGGCTTTAAGCGTACGGGTGCTTTGACTCGACTTATTCTTCTTTGATTAAATGGTTCTGAAGTTCTTTGTACAATTCAGGATATTTTTTTTCAAGGAAAACAGGGGTTTGATTTTTGTCAAAAAAGGCATGAGAACTTGTGGCAACAGTTACAAGGGTGTCGCCAACGTACATCTTGTAAGAAATTTCCATCTTTAAGCCTTTTAATTTTAAAACTTCTACGTCAATTCTTAAAATATCAGGGAAGGTTGTTGTTTTTTTGTATTCGCAGGAAACGGTAAGAACAGGAGAATATAATCCTACTTCTTCCATTTTTGCATAGGACCAGCCTAGTTTGTCCAAAAAATAAACTCTGGCTTCTTCCATAAATCTAAAATAATTAGAATGATGTGTAATTCCCATTTTGTCAGTTTCGTAATAATTGATTTTATGTGTGTAAGATATCATAAAAACTCCTAATCTGATATTTTATTTTGACAAATTATAAGAAAATGTCAATATTCATAGGTAAATCTTTTTATTGAATTTACAAATAAAGTTATTTAAACTAACTTAATTTTACAAAAATATAACGAGGAAAATTAAATGATTAAATTTGACCAGAAAAATAAAACTTTCCGAATAGATACACCTTCTTCAACTTATTGTATTACAGTTGCACAAAAGGGATACCTTTCTCATTCTTATTACGGGCCTAAAATTGGTGATGATGATGTAAGTTATCTGACCCGCCAGTTTGAATATTTTATGAGTCAGGGGGATGTTTTCCGCGAAAAACATACTTTACTTGATTTTTTACCTCAGGAAATGCCAACTGATGGTATGGGGGATTTTAGAGAGTCAGCTCTGGCAATTTCTAATGACAAGGGAAATAATGGCGTTGAATTAATGTATAAAGATTTTAAGATTCTGGATGAAGCTCAGACCTTACCGGGACTTCCTTCAGTTTTTGGAAATAAGGCTCAAACTCTTGAAATTATCTGCCAGGATGAGATTTTACAAACCCAAGTACATTTATTTTACACAGTTTTTGAAGATTTAGATGCTATTATCCGTTCTACACGAATTGTAAATAATGGAACAAATCCTATTTTTATTAAAAAAGCCTTATCTGCTTCTTTTGATATTGATTCTGATAATTATGATGTTATTACTTTACATGGTTCCTGGGCCCGGGAGCGTCATATTGAGCGGCATCCAGTTCACATGGGTAAACAGGGAGTTCTTTCTATGAGGGGAGAAACTTCTCATCAGGAACATCCATTTATTGCCCTTGTTGATCATAATACAGATGAAAATTCCGGTAAAGTTTATGCAATGAATTTTATCTATTCAGGAAACTTTGTTGCCGATGTCCAGAAAAATCAGTTTGATTCTATTCGTATGGTAATGGGCATTAATCCAGAAAATTTCTGCTGGAAATTAAATGCCGGTCAGATTTTTGATACACCTCAGGCAGTTCTTGTTTTTTCTGACAAGGGATTGAATGGTATGTCTCATACTTTCCACGACCTCTATCGTGATCACTTAATTCGCAGTCCTTATAAGAATAAGATGAGACCTATTTTAATTAATAACTGGGAAGCTACATATTTTAATTTTGATACAGAAAAATTACTTGATATTGCAAGAGAAGCTTCAAAAGACGGAATTGAAATGCTTGTAATGGACGATGGTTGGTTTGGCTGCAGAAATTCAGACAACTGTTCATTGGGTGACTGGTTTGTAAACGAAGAAAAAATAAAGGGTGGTCTAAAATATCTGGTTGAAGAAGTTAATAAATTAGGTATGAAGTTTGGTATCTGGTTTGAACCAGAAATGATTTCTCCTGATTCAGATTTGTACCGCTCACATCCTGATTGGGCCATTCAAATTCCAGGTAGAACTCCAGGAATGAGTCGTCAACAGTTAGTTTTAGATATTACTCGTAAAGAAGTTGAAGATTATGCTTATGAATGTGTTGCAAAGATTCTTCGCAGTGCAAATATTGAATATGTAAAATGGGATATGAATCGTCAGCTTTCTGATATTGGCAGTTTGTCTTTACCTGCAGACCAGATTGGAGAATTCTATCACAGATATGTACTTGCTCTTTACAGAATGCAGAACAAACTTGTAACAGAATTTCCAAATCTTCTGCTTGAAAACTGTAGTGGTGGAGGTGCTAGATTTGATCCTGGCATGTTCTATTTTAGTCCACAAATCTGGTGTTCAGATGATACTGATGCCATAGAAAGATTATCTATTCAGGAAGGAACAGCATTAATTTATCCTTTAAGTACTATGGGGGCACATGTTTCTGTTTGTCCAAATCATGCAGTTGGTAGAGTTACACCTTTTAAAACCCGTGGATATGTTGCTCTTTCTGGAACTTTTGGTTATGAACTTGATATTACAAAACTTCCTCAAGAAGAGAGGGCTTTAATTCCTCATCAGGTTGAATTATACAAAAAGTACAGTGATTTGGTTCGTACAGGAGATTACTGGAGAATTGCAAGTTACTCTCAAAACCATGAATATGATTGCTGGATGTCTCTTTCAAAAGATAAAAAGAGAGCTCTTGTAACTTTTGTGCAGGTCTTTAATCATCCAAACTATAAAACAAGATTTATTAAAATTCAGGGACTTGATGAAAATAAAAAATACAAAATTTCATTCCCTGACGAAAATCAAAATGATTTCCCTGTAATTGAAATGACTGGTTTGACTATTAAGAATGCTGGTATCCCTGTAAAGAGAGACTGGGGAGATTTTAATGCAAAATTAATTTATATCGAAGCTCTTTAGTCCTGGTTTTCTTCTGCAATGTCGCAGGCAGCTTTTTTTATCATTGAGTAGCTAAAACCTGCCTGTAGCATTGCATTTATTAATTTATCTTCATGTTTTCCTTTTCTGGTAAACTTTTGATAGGCTTTTTTACAAATTTCATATTCATCGTTATCGTTAAAAAATTCTTCTAAGGCTGTAAGTGCATTTTCTTTTGATATTCCCCGGCTTTGAAGTTCGGCCAATAATTTACTTTTTCCTTCAAAATGATTAATTTTTCGTCCGTTTAACCAGGCTCTTGAAAACCTCTGGTCCGACAAAAAATTTACAGATTGTAAATAATCTAAAGCCATATTTATATATTTTTTATCATATTTTTTTTCTAATAATTTTCTGCTCAGTCCAAATCTTGATTGCTCTGCTCTTGCTATATATTCCAAAGCTTTTAATTCTACTGCTGCGGCCAGACCTGCATCTAAAAGTGAGTTTGTTTGATTCTGGTCAAAATAATCTTCTGCAGACATAAAATCAAAATCAAATTCGGGAGCATATTCTTTTCTGGCGTAGAAAGTAGTTGTGGAATTGTTCTCGGGAATTTGGGCTGTAATTTTGTACATTCCCTTGTAGGATGTTTGGATTATAGTCTTGATAATCATATTTTTAAAATAATAATCTTTTTTCTTATGGACAAGTCTGGAAGGAGGAAAATGCAAAAAAAAACGCGGTTTGTATAAAAACCGCGTTTTTCTCTTGTAAGTAAAATACTAACGTTTAGAGAACTGGAATCTTCTACGAGCACCTTTCTGACCGTACTTCTTACGTTCAACCATACGTGAATCACGTGTGAGGTATCCGTTAGCTTTAAGAGCTGTACGAGCATCTGGATCAATCTGAACTAATGCACGAGAAATACCATGTAAACAAGCAGCGGCCTGTCCGTCCATTCCACCACCAACTACGTTGATAAGAATGTCGTATTTATTTCCCATAGATGTTACCAATAATGGCTGGTTAACAACCTGAATCTGTTCTGCATTATTGAAGTATTCTTTTACATCTTTTCCGTTTACAACAATTTTACCTGAACCGTCGCGAACAAATACGCGAGCTACAGCAGTCTTTCTTCTTCCTGTACCAATTGCAATATTTTTTACCATTTTCTAACCCCTAAATTAAAGTTCAACTGGCTGTGGATTCTGAGCAGCGTGTGGATGTTCAGCACCAGCATAGATCTTAACGTTTTCGAACATTTTGCGACCAAGTCTTCCATGTGGAAGCATACCAGCAACAGCAATTGACATTGGATCTGTTGGATGTTTTTCAAGAAGTTTTTCGTAAGTATGAGAAACAAGACCACCTACAAAACCTGTGTGATGGTAGTAAACTTTTTTCTGTTCCTTTCCACCTGTAACAATTGCTTTTTCAGCATTAACGATTACAACAAAGTCTCCCATTAACTGGTTTTTTGTATAAGTTGCTTTGTTTTTTCCACGAGCAATAGCAGCAGCTTTTGCAGCTACACGTCCCATTGGTTTTCCGGCTGCATCAATAATGTACCATTTGCGAGCCTGTTCGTATTCTTTAACGAAAATAGTTTCCATAATAATACCTAAATACCTGTATATTTAATAAAAAATTTCTGTGATTATAATCCTTTGCATCTGAATTAAAAATCACTAACAATTTAGATGAGCAGTCCAAATTGTTATACGGGGTAAAATATATTACAATTTTTTCCCCTAGTGAGTCAATAACTTAAGTCTTTTTCTTAAGATTTTATTTGCTCTGATTTTCTTCTTTTTCGTTTTCTTCTGCAGCTTTAGCTTCTTTTTTAGCTTCCTTTTTGTCCTGAATATCAGCAGCGCCAATAAAACAGCAGATTAAGCCAATAAATGCAGCTAAAACTGGAGCACATCCTTTTAAGAAGGAAATTACATCCTGACCCCATGCTAATGGACCCATTGGAAGTACTGAAAATACTGTGAATGCAATAAAAATTAAACCAATAATAATTGAAATCATAATTACCTCAAATTTTAAACTAATTATTTATATTTTTTACAGAGTCTCTTATTATAATTCTTCCACTAACCAGATGTCTTCCCTTAATGTATGGCTGATTTGTGATTTTTTTGATGATTAAATCAGCGGCAACATTTGCAGTATCTTCTGGATTTATGGCAACTGTTGTAAGAGAAACTGAAAGATTTGACTGTGCAACATAATTATCAAAACCTGTAACCGAAATATCTTCTGGGACTTTATAACCTAACTGCTGTAATTTGTCTATAAGTATAGAAGCTGTAAGGTCATTGTTGCAAATAAAGGCTGTTGGCATTGATTCTTTTGGAGGAAGATTTAATTCAATTCCAAAGCCCCTTTCGTCTCTGTCGTTTATAATATCATCTACCGAAGATGGAAGTCCATTTCTGAGCATTGCCTTTTGAAAACCCATAAAACGGTCTGTAATTGAAGTTGTAGCATTAAAATTTCCAACATAGCGGATATTTTTGTGTCCCTGTGAAATTACATAACTTGTTAGAATATATGAAGAATAGTAATCATCATTTGAAACACTATCCAGGCTTGTATTATCTGTGTAGAAATCAAGAAGAATAAAATTGTTATACTGTAAACGAATTTTATCTATGTAATCTTCTTTTACTTGTCCTAAAATAATAATTCCATCTACTTTTTTATCCTGAAGCATTCTTGGCAGTACAAGATTTTCTTCATCCTGGGTAGAAAGTAATTCCATGATACTATAGTAATTTCTGTGCAAAAGTTCTGTTGAAAGGAAATTAAAAATATACCAGTAAAAAGAAGTATTAATTCCAAAAAAGTGAGAAGGAATAAG
>CAMGTC010000061.1 GCA_946061765.1 uncultured Treponema sp. | reverse complement strand
AGGTAAGTCATCCTTATCCTTAAAAGAACCGCATAAAATCATTATGAAGTCCACCAATATCCACACAGCCCAGACCAATCCAAGCATTAGGAAAAAAATTCCTGCTTCTGGAAAATCGCCCGCCATACAGATTAAAGCAATAAAAAAAGAAAATCCAAAAATTATTTGCCAGATTGCAGAAGATTTTTTTCCTACATAAAAACGATGTGCACCAAATTCTCCCAAGAAAAAAGCAAGCAAGGCTGCAACCAGACGAGATTTTGATGATTGAGTTGGATTGTACGGAGCAGGATTATTCTTTGTTTCAAATTGAGAGATTCTGTTTACAGGTTGCTGACCATTTTGATTTATATGCTCTTCTACCGAAATTGATGTAGAAACAGGACTACCACAAGCTAAACAAAATTTAGCTCCATCAATAAGCTGTTCTCCACAATTTTCACAAAATTTCTTGGTGTTAACTGATTTTTCTTCAACAACGCTACAGTTTTGTTCAGCTGATTTTTCTTGAAATGACTGAATTTCAACTCCACCATTTAGTTGGTCATTTACTGATATAGGTCCTTCTTTTGTTTCACATTGTAAATCTATTGAATTGTGAAACAATTGCTTTCCACATTTGGAGCAGAATTTCACATCATCCGCTAATTCTTTTCCACAGTATTTACAGAACATATATAACCTCCGTTTTTATGGTTTCTATACTAAAATATGATTATGAGACTTAACCATTCTTTTTTATTTTTCCTCTGCTTTATTTTTTGAGATTTCAATAACTGCATTTGTTTTTGGAAATTTAATTTTATAATCATAATCTTTCAAAGATTCAAAGAATGATTTATCTATCGGAGTATCAGTTGAAATGTAAATTATATCTTTATCTCCAAGTTCAAGTTTTTGATCATTCAATTCTGATTCATCTATGTATTTTATAAGACATATTTTTGCTTTTCTATCATCACCCGTATAAACAAGAGTGATTCCAGAATCTGAAACTTCCAGTGTATTAGAATATGAATTTTCGTGCTTATCACCAACAAATACAAAATAAATAATAGGTACAGCCACTATAAAGCAGATTCCCAAAAAGATTCCATTTTTTATCTTCTCACTATTCATGTTTACATCTCCAAATTTTAAAATAAAGCATATAACTGTAAAAATAAGAATAAGTATAAAAAAAATCACAAGCGAATAATCTTTTCTGTTCTTATTCATTTCTTTTATTTGAAATCTTTTCATAAACCTTCCTTTGCATTGCATCCTGCCCTAAAGTCTTCTTATTTCCAATAGAAAACATTGCATAGGTATATAACCCAAATAAAACAATAATCGCAAATAAAAAACACACCAAAATTCCAAGCCAACCTGTAATATGCAAATATTTCTTTTCAAATATTGCAAATTCATATATCAGTAATCCAAAAGAACAAACAGAAACTATAAAACCCGCATAAATATTAACTTTTGAAACCGAATATGATTTTTCTGCAAGGTAAGTTTTATACAGAGGTCCTGTTACTTCATCTTCTAGCAAATCTAAGTGTAACTCCCAATTCTCCTGCCAATGTTTTGAAGCTTTACTTGTCAGAAACCAAGAAAAACTAAAAAACAAACCTAGAAGAGAAAGAATGATGAGGGGTAGATATCCATGTTGCTTTTCATAAATTTCTGTTAGGACTTTAAAATATGCAGCATAAACTACAGTAATAAATGCCCAGAAATATGCAGCCCTTTGCCAAAAGAGTCCTATTTCAAACTTACGAACATCACTTGCAGCCTCATAAGCTTTTTCAGATTTTGATTTGCTTATAATGGATATCAAATCTTCTGATAAAACAATTTTTTTTTCTCCATTAGAAACAGATTTTTCTTCTAAACTATAATCTTTACTTTTGTCTAATTTATCCTTATCTTCTTTTAAATATGTTGATGGTGTAACGACTTCTCTATGCCATTTAAATTCGGTCATATTCTTTTTTCCTTATTATTATTTCAATTCTGTTAATCGTTCTTTTGCATAGCTGTCACCTTGAGCTGATGCTTTTTCATACCATTTCTTTGCTTCTGGAATATTTTTCTTAATACCGAAAAAATGATAAGTAATTGAATATAGGCTCCCCAACCAAACTTGCGACATTACATCTCCTTGCTCTGCTGCCTTTTTATACCAATAAAAAGCCTTATCAAAATTTATTGCTTCACCATAAGGAGCATCCTCTACAGAAATGCCAAATCCATATTCATAATTTTCTGCAAGGTTACGAGAACTATAAGAATCACCTTGATTAGCTGCTTTTTCAAAATACTCTATTGCTTTAGTAAAATTTGTTTTTGTACCTATTCCATAACGATAAAAATATCCCATCCAAGATTGAGCATAAGCATTTCCCATATCTGCTGCATTTTTGTAATATACAAATGCTTCTGTATAATTTTTAGCATCAAATGCTATTTTCCCTAAAGCTATATATTCATCTTTAAGACTTTCCAATGCAGAAATTGCTTCTAATGAACCTTGCATTTCTGCCATTTTGTACCACTTTATAGCTTCATTATAATTTTCTTCATGCTGATAGTAATCCCCACATTCCAATTGAGCTTGAAGATGTCCTTTTTCAGCAGCTTTTTTATACCATTCTATAGCTAAAGGCATATTATCTAGTAGTAGGTCATACAATTCAGCTAATTCAAACATTGCATCTACATCACCTTTCTGGGCTAATTTTTGACAATACTTTATTCGATCTTCTGGTGTTTGTAGAGCATAACATAATTCCAAGGCTGTTATTGCTAATTCATAGCCCTGGTCTGCAGCTTTTTCATACCATTCAATGGCCTCAACATAATCAACAGGTACACCGAAACCGTTTTGATAAAGAACACCTAAATTATATTGAGCAACAGGATCTCCTTGTACAGCAGACTGATTATACAAATCTTTTGCTTTTTTTAAGTCTTTAGTTACACCGTAACCATACTGGTATAAATATCCCAAACTAGTTTGTGCATATATATTTCCCTGCTCAGCAGCTTTTTCATACCATATTTTTGCATCTTTGTAACTTTTATTTACTCCATAGCCATTAAAGTAAAAAATTCCTATTTTATTTTGAGAAAAGGCATCTCCTTGTTTTGCCGATTTTAAGTACCAGTCAAAAGCCTTTGCGTAATTTTGAAAGCCCCCCTCACCAGTCTGATATAGCCACCCCAAATTTCCCTGTGAATAAGAATCAGTTATTTCATCTGCTTTTAAGAAATATTCAAACGCAAGTTTATAGTCACCTTCTTCATAAGCCTTATTTGCAAGATCCACATAAGAAACTCCGTTGTTTAGTCCGTCAGCACTAAAATACAATACAAATATTGTACTATCTTCTAATTTCACAGCTTGGAAATATCTTATCTCATTCTCAGCACGGCATATAACAAACACTGTTCCATAATCTTTCAATATTTTTGTCGCATATTGTAACTCTGTCAAATTGTCATTTTCTATAAAATATGTGTTTATCAGTTTTGGTTTTATTAATTTCTCCTGCCAATACTCTGGATATGAATTACTGTCATAGAATTTACCCTTGTCATTCTCATAGTATATGTATTCCCACTCTTCAGACCATGGATTGGATGTATAAGGAAAGAATACTTCAGTTCTTATTATTCTTTTTTCTTCGTAGTTTTCTATTTTTTTATTTACTGTATTATCTACATTATCTTTTGATACAATGAACTTCACATCTTTGTCATTTTTTGAAATTGTCCCACTCCAGACAGACAAAATTTTCTTAGTTTCCACTTGAACGGCTTTTAAAGTAAACTTCCAGCCAGATGAAGAATCTTCAATCTTACCTAAAACTACACAATCTGCACCAAGAGAATTTCCTACCGACTGAATGGTCACATCACTCACTTCACCAGAGTTTTGATATTCAAATTCTTTTTTGATAAGTGAAAGAGTAAATTCATTTCTTTCTGCAACAGCTGTCTTTTTAAGATTACATACAAAGTTGTAATTTAGCTCAGAATAAATATAATCACTTAAACTTTCTGAATCAGATTGAACATCTACAACTACCACGGTATTTATATTGCCATCTATTTTCTTGCATATTTCAGCACTTCCATTGCTTATTGATTCCTGCAAACTGTAAGTCTTTGCAAAAAGCGGAATTGCCATCAAAATTGATACCATACAAATTGTAAATTTCTTCATAAAAACTCCTGTCTTTATTGTTCCTTGAATTTTTCTATTTTAAGCATGTCTCTACGAATTCCTCTTCCAAGACATTCTCTATTCTGGAAAGTGCCATTTTTTTTACTGTAGCTGAATTAAAGGCTGAAACCTTTTCAAGGGATTTTGAAAAAGACGAGACAACTTCTTTTCTATCAGAAATGACTACAGAAATTTGAGGATAAATTGAATGAATGTTTCCTGTAATTTGTTCTGCAATATCAACATCCACACTCATAATATGGTTTTCGCCGGATTTGCATATTGTAAAGCCCGCATTTGTTACAAGACTGCTTATTTTTGTATAAATTCGCTCATCGGAACCGCCTTTTATATTTATTTTAATTCTGACTTCATGTTTTAATGTTTGAGACATCTGATTTAGCTCAGACAGTTCTTCCATTAAATTTGTATATTTTTCACAACGATTTGGAAAAATAAAAAGAGCCATATAATACAATTCCTCAAAATTGGAAGCTGCTGACATTAGTTTATTTATATTGATTATTGCCTTTAATCCATTTTGATCTCTTATTTGATTTATGCTTTTCGAAATAGAAGAATACTGTATGTTCAGTTTGGGCTCCAGAATGCTCCATGCCTCTTCCCTTGAAATATAAGCACACACAATATAACTCTTATTATCAGAATCAAAATAAGGCTCTGTATGCTTTATACCAAATAGCTCAATATTAGATTTTATAATTATTTCTCTAGACAAGCTTTCTTTCGTTTCATCTGTATTTGAAAGATTTTGAGTTGCTCTTGTAAATGAGGATATTTCCCGTGAAAAATAAGAAGCAAGATTTCCGTCTGAAGCAGAAACAGCCATCTCTTTTGTGGCTGCATACCCCAAACTGGAAATATATCTTTCAGGCGGAAGAACTTGAGATATTGTAAAAGAATCTGCCCATAAAGGCTTTTCGTGCCTTGCTGTGGAGGCACACGATATACAAAAAATCGCTAATAAAAAACAGAAAAGTAATTGAGCAGATTTTTTTGTTTTAGTATGAATAGGCATCTGTAAAGCTACCATCTGTAACAGAATCAATCAGATCTTCAGTCACCTTTGCTTTGAGATATGCAGCTTCCGTTGCTGTTTCGTCTATTCCTTTAAGGGCTTCGTTTAACTGATTATTAAAAATCTTTTTATCCATTCCCCACACGGCATAGTACTCATAAAATGTTTCTATTGTTTCACCATCATCATCAACAAGTTTGTTCTTTGTCCAATAGCTTGCAACTTTTTCCAGTCCAGAAAGCCTTACACTTGTCAGAGATACGCGATACATATTCAATGTTTCCTGCAAATCTTCGTTATCACTGCCGTTCATTGTTGCTTCTACAGATTTTCCAGCAACTCTTTCCATAATACCAGCGACTTCTGTTTCAATTTTTACTAAGTCAGCCCATTGCTCAATATAATTAAGGTTATTACCACGGTTAGTTACTACAAACACCTTTTTATTTTCTACGCCTGGCATTGATTTTGATAATGCCTTTTCCGAATACTGGCCTTCGCCTATTAGTTTTACCCATTCAGGAATTTCTGATCCAAATGTCGCCCCCTGATAATCAATTAAGACTCTTTTTCCAGTATCGACTTTAGAGCCCCGACCTTTTATTCCAGAGCCTTTTGTTTTTGTTGTAGCACATCCCACAAAAGCAAAAATAGATGCTGTAAGAACCAGCAAACCAAGTAATTTCTTCATATAGTCCTCCAATATCTATACATAAGCAATCGCTTATATTCTAAAAATTATAAACTTTAGCTTATAACATTTCAACATTTTTACCTTTATTCTATAATTTATGCCAATTAATGTTGCCGTGGCAGAAACTCTAAGGGAGCTTCGTCAAAAAAAAGGTGTTTCTCAGGAAAAGCTTGCGGAAGCGATAGATTCGCACCAGGTTTATATTTCTGAGATTGAAAACGGCAAAAAGATACCTTCCTTGTCTGTAATTTATAAAACCGCTCAATTTTTTAACCTCTCGCTTAGTGATTTTGCAGCCCTGATTGAAGAAAAGCTCTAAGCTTCTATATAACAATATCATCAGCTGATAATTTATAGGTCAATTTGCAGGCGACTTTTTAAATTCCTTTTGAAAAGTATTGCGATTTTACTCCTTCAAAAATGTCTTCCCTGTTTTTTCAAATATTTCATTGTTAATTTTCATAATGTCAAAATCTAGATGTGAAATATGATTCTTAAAAATTGAATCAACTGGATTTTTTTCATCAAACAGATATCCTGCACTTTCCAGAAGACTTTCTGCTTGAGCAAGTGTAAGGCGCAATCCAATTATAAGCTGAAGCACGGTTTCTTTCCTAGGACGATAATCGGGATCTGTTCTGCTCCTGATTTTAGAAAAATTCTGTTTGCTTATTCCGCTTTTTTTATAAATCAGACTGATGTCACCTTTTCCGCCAAGAGAAAATGTACTGATATAAAAATTCAAAGTTTCCAGGAATGAATGTTTTTCTTCTATAATGTGGGGTGTAATTGAAAGATTCAAATCTGCTCCGTTTTTCTGAAGCACTTTTACAGCTTCTATTGCATTTACATAAATTGCATATATCAGGGCAGAAAAACCAGTCTCACTTTTTGCATTTACATGTGCCCCGTGATCAATTAAAAGCTGAATAATATTTGTTTCATTTAAAAAGCTGGCAAGCATAAGAGGTGTATAACCTTTTGAATCTGACTGATTTGGTGAAAGACCGCTATCCAGAAGAATCCTGACAATTTCAATCTTTCGCTGGCTTATGGCAATCATCAAGGGTGTCCATTCTGTAGCAAGGGCTGGAAGCTTGTTTTTGCCAAGCTGATTTAAAGCAAAAATCAGACTTTTTGAAAAAAGATTTGAACTTCGTGAAAGGTCTATCAGCTCGCTAAGGTGTATGATATATGGAGTTCCCTTTACATCATCCTCTTCCTTGTAAAAATTCAGAAAGCCTGAACCGTTACTCGTAGTAAGCGACCACTTTGTTTTATGTTCAGCCATTTTCCTGCGGACATCTTGAGAAAGGCTGGGATTGTAACGATAATCATTATAATAAGGCAGCCTGCAGCCAAGTTTTTCAAGCTCATTTTTCAGAACTTCCGTGCTGCTGGTCATAATGTAATCGTATTTCTTTCCATCAATAATGATTGTTTCCTGTATTCTTTCACTGTTATTGTTCATAATTACATTATACCATTCTTTTTCAGGAATACGGTAAACTGACAGGCGACTTTTATTTTCAATGAAATTTTATTAATCTTTAAATAACAACAAATAAAACAATCTTTTAGGACAAATGTCGAGTTTTGATTTTTTATTTTTGAGGGGTGGGGTGTACTACCCCCTCAATAAAAATCTAAAATTCGACATTTGTCCTAGTAGTTTAGAGATTTAAAACAAAAAAAATTTACATGCGTTTGCCCTGACAAAATACGGTTCTCTTCTTGCGGTTGTAAATGTACCTGCCAAAAACGTAACGTCCTGCTGCTTCATGGGCGACCAGCTGGATACACTTTTTATAACAAGCGCAGCAACCGGCCAGACCGGCGAACTCGACGGTTGCCTTTTTACCTGCAAGGTAGATGTAAAAGGCTTGCCGTGTGATTACTGTAAGGTATAGGAAAAAAGTTGCATCAAGCATCAAAATAAAATCATATTTACCACCTACAGGTGAAGTAAGAATGTTGATTCTGATTGAAAACCAATTCAAAGACTGTGTTTTATGTCAGGAGTTTCCAGATTTACAAGAGAAACTCGTGGGTGCAAAAGACCTAGTGACACTATAAAAAAGTAGAGTTACTAAACGACCTTCCGTTTTCGGAAGGTGATACAACTGAATTGGACACTTTGATTCAATTACATATAAATGACATTAAAGCGTTGTATTCAGAATAGAAATAGCATCGATACAGTTTTTCTCAGTTATGCCAACACTCCCATTTATGTGAATGAAATTGGGAGTGTTTATTATTTCATCATCTATAACAACAAAAGACGTGGGGTTATTAGCCCTCAGATAATTACTTATTTGAATATCTTTGGTAAGGTCAAGTCCAATTGTTTTATCAATTACAATGTCATATTCCTTTAAGAGTTTTTTTGTATTATATACTCTTTTACCCTCAACATTCTGGGTTGGCTCATTCCAGCCATATCTCCAAGAAGACGACAAGACAACTTCTGCACCAGTTTGCTTTATAATAGAAGAAAGAAGTTTTATTTTTTCAACAGAAATAGTTCTGTCTGAGTCTATATTCAACACACCGTCAATATCCAAAAAAATAACCTTCATAAACAAAACTCCTCTAAATAAATGGCGTTAATACATGAATTATATTAACACCGTGTTTCAATTTTACAATTTTTTTAATTATTTTTACTTTCTTCAATATCTTTATTCATGGCGGCAAGGACTTCATTTTGTACGTCTTCTGATAGACCTTCAATTAGTTCTATAAGTTCAAGCAGAAAATGTTTCTTTGCGGTTCTGTATCCTATATAGGTACATACCGCCCCAGTTATAAAACCTGCAATTACTGATGTTAACATATCTATTTATCCTCCATTATATTTAGTAATTTATCCTGCAATACAGACAAGACAGCCACATTAACTAAACGACCTTCCGTTTTCGGAAGTTGATACAACTAAACGTCGATCCTCAAGGATGTGGCTGCTAATTAAAAGGAGAGAGGCAAGATAAATGCCTATGGTTCATTCCTCAGATTACTCTGGTACCTTAAGATTTGTTACATCAACCATTTCGACAATGTTAGCTTTTTTTTCCTGCTGAATAAATCCAAGAGAGTATAATGGAAGTGTATCAAAATCGTTTGTGGTACCGACATTTGTATCAGCAATTTTAACGGCAGGATGAATACCAAATCTTTTAGGATTTGCAAGAACAAACTTCATGCTTGTTGCACGATTATTTGAAGCTTTACATTCAATAATTACAGTGTTGCCATCTTTCTCAAACAGAAAATCCAGTTCTGGAGACCCCGTTGCATCATGGAAATAATACAAATCCCTGCCTGCTTTAGCAAAAGCAGAAGCAACCATATTTTCTGCAACAGCACCTTTGTAAGAACCTAAATCGCCATCAAGTATTTTTCCTGGAACATCAATTCCAAGTTGAGATATTAAGAGTCCTGTATCAATATAAAACACCTTGAATTCAGTTGCTTTTTTTTCAGCTTCAAGCGGGTAAGCAAGTGATTTAGTATTATAAGATCGGACAACAAGACCTACATCTTCAAGATACTGGAGTCCGTCTGCTTTTTCAGGAGAATGGCCTTTTACATTAACAAGACTGTATTGGAATTTTTTATATTCTTTTGAAAGCTGAGCAGGAAGAGAATTCAAGCAAGCTTCTGTACGCAGTTTGAGAACTTCGTTTACCTTATCAACTCCATTTTCATCTTTATAGCGTCCAAAATCGTCTTTAATTGAATTAAGGATTTGTGTCTGAATATCGCGGACTGCATTTAGATCATGAGTTTCAAAAAAAGTATTAACAACTTCCGGCATACCGCCAACAATCAGATATTGAAGATAAAGCTGGCGCATACTCTGATGTATAGTCTGTTCTATGGTAGTTTTTTGTTCGATAGATTTTTTTACATACTGAAGAATATTTTCATCCATACCAGTGTTAATCAGAAATTCTCCGAAAGTAAGAGGATACATTGTAACCTGCTCTTCATATCCAACCGGCACACCACGGACATAAGGCGTTCTGAACCCTTTTACGCCAAGAAAACTTCCAGTACAAATTACATCAAATCGACCATCTATTGCCCAATATTTAAGAGAGCTGCGGGCATTTGGACAATCCTGAATTTCATCCAAAATCAGCAGAGTTTTATTCGGGATAAAACGGGCAGTATGTTCGACAGCAGTAATAGAAAGAATCATTTGGTTTACATCAAAATCGCCGTCAAAAGCTTTATGAACGGCAGTATTTGCTCGTAAATCCAGATAAACGACATTTTCATAAAACTGTTTTCCGAATTCTTTTGCAATAAAAGTTTTTCCAATCTGTCTTAAACCGCGAATTACAAGAGGATTATGTTCACGATTTTTCCATTCTATAAGTTCCTGCCATATATTTCGTTTAAGCATACTGATTATCCTTTTACTCATATTATACAACAAAAATTGTCAGAATTCAAAGGTATTTTATAGTTAGAATTGTCAAATTTCAAAGGTATCTATGAGTTGTAAAGGATAAATTTCAAATGTAAATTGAATATCTGTTTGTCAATTTTAAGAGGATAAAAAGCACACCAAAATCACGTAACCTCATGCAGCCACTTTCCGCTCAAAACTCTTATGGCTCCAACAATCGCTTTTACAATCGATTCGCTTGAGAGAAATAAGAAAATCATAGGAGCGGGAAGGTGGAGCACAAAAGCCGCCACGTATCCAAGAGGAATTGCAACTCCCCACAAAACAATCAGTTCTCCCACGGCAGAAAATACAGTATCTCCTCCGGCCCGGCATACACCGACAACCCAGTCCATGCAGAAGGAATTAAATGGATAAAGCAGAATCAAAATCATAAGAATCTGAGTTGCCATCTTTATGATTTCGGGCTCAACGTTAAAGAGGAAGGGCAGCAGTTTAGAAAGTGGCAGCAGCAGAACTCCGACGACAGCTCCAACTAAAGGCATAAACCACATGGAACGCAAGGCATAACCTTTTGCTTCATCCATTTTCTTTTCGCCGATGCGTTTTCCAATCAAAACTCCAATTCCGTTTCCAAAGCCCATACAGAATACCCAGGTTAGCTGGCTGATTGTTCCGGTGATGCTGTAGGCGGTAAAAGAATCAGTTCCCGCATGAGCATAGATTCCGTTATAAACAGAAGTTCCAAGTCCCCAGAAAGTTTCGTTGACAATAACCGGGAAGGCAATCTTCAAATATTTAAAAACAAAGTTCCAGTCAAAGCCCAGAAGTTCGCGAAGCTTTCCGCAAATTTCATAACCGTGAGAATAAGTCCAGCTTAAAAGAATTACAAGTTCAACAAGGCGAGAAAATACAGTTGCGATTGCAGCTCCCTTTACTCCAAGTCCTGCAAGGAAAATCAAAAGATAATTTGCACCGGCATTTGTCAAAAGCGAAACTGATGTACAGACAAGCGGCAACTTTACCCGTTCCGTACTTCGCAGAGCAAGGGTGAAAGAAAAACTGATTGCCGTAGGAATATAACTTAAACAGGCAAGACGAAGATATTCTCCGCCAACGCGTACAACCTCAGGATCTGGAGAATAAATTCTAATCAGCTGATGAGGAATTAAAAGCCCAAGGACAGTAAAAACCAGAGCCACAAAAGCCGCTATCAAAGTCATCAAACCTAAAGACCTTCTGATTCCTCTTAAATCCTTTTTACCCCAGAATTGCGCAATAAAAACACCGCCACCAGAAGTAATTCCAAAAAGAATCATATTGAGGATAAAGAAAATCTGATTTCCAAGCCCAACAGCAGCAATCTCCACACTACCAAGCCGACCAATCATAACGGTGTCGAGCATATTTACAAAGTTCTGCAAAAGCGCCTGAAGAGAAATTGGAATTGCTATCGTAAACAAAGAAGAGTAAAAGCCATTAAGTTTCATATCGCACTATTATGAAGATATGGTGGAAAAAATCAATGGGAAGTGGGAAGTCTCC
>CAMGTC010000060.1 GCA_946061765.1 uncultured Treponema sp. | reverse complement strand
CTTGTTTTTCCAACTCCAGGAGGTCCAACTAAAAGTAAAATAGAACCTTTAGAGTCTTTTTTCATTTTTCTTACAGCAAGATATTCAAGAATTCGTTTTTTTACATCATCAAGTCCAAAATGATCTGCTTCAAGAATTTCTTTTGCTCTGGCCAAATTAAAATCTTCATATGGATTTTGCTTCCAAGGCAGCTGGGTAATCAATTCAAGAAAGTTTCTGCAACCAATATACTCAGGAGAATTTGGATCCATCATCTTGAATTTTTCTAATTCACTATCTACAGCTTCTTTAATTTCGCCTTCAAATTCAAATTCTTCGATTTTATTTTTAAATTTATTGTAATCAGTGGCATTTCCATCATAAGTTTCGCCAAGTTCATCTACAATGGTTTTTAATTCTTCGCGTAAAAAATATTCTCTTTGATTTTTTTCTACACGATTATTAATTTCGCTCTGAATTTTCTTTTGTACTTTTAAAATTTCCTGTTCTTTTTTAATATGAACAAGCACTTTTTCCATTCTTTCGCGAATATTGGTCATTTCAAGAATAGCCTGCTGATCTTCTTTTTCTATGTTTAATATTGAAGCAATAAAATCTGCAATTTTTCCAGGATTATCAATATTAACCATATTAAGCCGCATTTCTTCTGTAAAAAGAGGATTGTTTTCGCTAACTTCCTTCATTTCTGTAATTAAAGCTCTAGTTAAGGCCTTAACTTCAAAAGTGTCAGCTTCTTTGTCTTCCAGATATTCTACAGCAACGGCCATAGGACCTGATTCATGTAAAGTTCTTCGGATTTTAAATCTTTTGATTGTAGAAATAAAAATATTAATTCCACCATCAGGAAGATTTACTTTTTTGATTATTCTTGCAGCGGTTCCTACTCTATATAAATCACTTACTTTTATAGATTCCTGGCTTTCGTTTTTCATCATAACGATTCCAATAAAACCTTCTTTTTCGTAAGCTTCTTCAACCACATGCACATCATCAGGCGCATTGATAATTAATGGAGTAAAAATTCCAGGAAAAACTGGTCTACCTTGAAGAGGAATAAGTGTTAATTTTTCTGGTAAAATCTGGTCAGAAGTAACAATCTGACTTTCTGAATTTTCATTATCGTTGATAATCATATATTTAATATAATAAGACTTAAGATGAAATTCAAAGAAAATCAGATTTTATTTACTCTACCTCTTTTTTAATGAAGCTGAAATTATAATGTCATCCTGATACCAGTCGATTAATAAAGAAAAGATTTCGTCACTATATTCTGGGCAAGAGGCTTTTATTTTCCACACAGTTGCAGATTTTAATTCTTCTTGTGGCACTTGCGAAAGTTCAATCCATTGATTTTTATACAAGATTTTAAATTCGCTAATATCAGTAATATTCAAACCACTGTCATTATCATAAGCATATGTTTTAATTTTTAAATTACGCTTTGTGTTCTTTAAGAAATCACAATTTAATTCAAGGGCCTGAGAATCAACTTTAAAAGACTTCCAGTAAACATAAGGACCAACAACTACTTTTACTCTGTAATCTCCATGTTTTAAGAAAACAGTTTTCATTGTGTAGATTTTGTTGTTTTCTCTTGATGCAGATTTTTCCTTTAATTTAAGAAAAACAAGAATCTTTTCATAAAAACGCTTTCCCTTCTCTACAAAGGTTCTTCGGCTACCCAAAACTTCAGGAATATCAGCCTTGTCATTTTCAAAAAAGAAAGCTCTGGCTGGTAAATCTATTGAAGAAGATAATGCTTTAGGCATTACCATTTCCACATTTACAGGGCTATACCAGTGTCGTAAAATTGAACGATGAATTAATCCCAGTTTCCAGCAGCCTGCAAAAAGTAGAATCAAAAGAGCAGAAATCCAGGCAATTCTTTTTATCTTTCTTTTGACTTTATCTTTTGGTTCAAATTCAGGATATTTATACAATTTTGGAGAAATTACAGATTTTGCCAGTTGTACCCTGATTTCGTGGGCATCGTAATGTTTTAGATATTTTTTTACAGCTTTAATTACACCATCAATTGTTTGAAATCTTTTTGAAGCCTTAGGCCTTGTCATTTTATGAATAAGGCGGCAAACTTCTACAGGAATTTTTTTATCTAATTTGCGTGGATTTATGTATTTTCCCTTTTTTATAACATTCAAAGTTTCAATAGAAAAAGTTCCTGGATATGGTTTACTTCCGGTAACCATTTCGTAAAGCATAATTCCCAGAGCATAAATATCTGCCCTTTGATCTACACCTGCACTGTTTTCAAATTGTTCTGGAGGCATATATGCCGGAGTTCCCAAAGCAACACCAGATTTTGTAATGTTATCTCCTTCAGCAGAATCACTGGCAATTCCAAAGTCGGCAAGTTTTATTTCGCCTCGCTTAGAAATTAAAATATTACCAGGTTTAATATCTCTGTGGACAATATCTTTTGAATGAGCATATTTTAAGGCAAAAGCTGAATCCTGCATAATTAACATTGCAAGAGGAACAGGAAGAGCAGTTTCTTTATTGAGTAATTTATCTAAAGCAGCACCGTCAACAAGTTCTTCAATCATGTAACGGAAGCCAGCCTCTGTAAAATAATCAAAAAGATGAACGATATATGGACTTTGTAAATCAAGTAAAATCTGAGCCTCTTTTTTAAATCTTTCGGCATTTCCAGATTTGTTTCTTGCGGTCATTTTTTTAATTACAACATAACGTTTTAAAGACGGATGAATTGCTTTATAAACAACTCCCATCCCTCCCTTTGCAACAATTCCAAGCACCTTGTATTTGCCAATTAAAGGTGGAAAATCATCACTCATTTTTTACCTCGTTTTTTATCTAAATGAAGTATACTCTCTTCCAAATTGATTTTTTTATTTGGGTCTATAAAAACAATATTTTGTTTAGAAGGATTATGAATTTGCACAAATAATCCATTTTGTCTAAAAGAAAAATCACCATTTACAGGACGGTGGCCCGCAAAGTAATATGAACCTTCAAGATTATCTTTTTTTAGCAGGGCTTTCATAATTTTAGGAACAGTTAAAGTCTTTACATCACCATTAGCTGTCCAAGTTAAATCTTCTATGATTTTTGGATTCTCCCTGGCATTTATAAATTCATGCAAAAAATATACATTCTCTGGTTCAGCATGAGAAATCACATAATCTTTATTTACCGAAATTAAAGGCAATTCTTTTTCAAGACAGGAAATCATGTAAAGAACATCATCTCCGTAAAAATCGAACATGAATTTTTTAACCATGTAACCTTCATCTGCATATTTTCCAAAAGCAAAATCACCATTACCGCTTTTATTCAAAATATTTTCGTGATTACCTTTTAAAAAGTGAACTAAATCTGGAAAAAGAAGTTTTAATTCCATTAGGACTGTAATTGTATTTAGTCCTTCAAGCATTTCGGCAGACATATAAGGCCCGGTAGAAATACCAGAATCAAATTCAGCCTGTATTGCCTGCCAGCGATTAATAGTTTTTTCGGTATGCAAAGCATCGCCTACACAGATAATTCTTACCAGCCCTTTTTTAAGAGCATGAAAAATACTTCTGTCAGAATAATTAATATATTCTTTGGGTAATTTATAATTTAAAATGTTAAAGATAAAATCTGGTCTTGCATGAATATCAGGAACAATAATTGTTGGCAGTGGATTTGAAGTAAAATCTAATAGAGCTCCGGCCCGACCTTTGTTATCTGCTGGTCTATAATCTGTAATTTCTTTTTCGAGTAAATCACAAGTTTTTTCACAGAGATTAAACAAATAATCATGGCCAGGCAAATTTGAGGAAAATAAGCCTGCTTTTATGCGAGAAAAGTCTTTTAACATTACTACTGTTTATTTTTTATGAAATAACTAAAGACATATTCCCAATAGTGATTTTATCACCAGGCATGAGCTTTACATATTTATCAGCGGGAATTTTCGTACCATTTAAAAAAGTACCATTTGTACTTCCAACATCTTTAAGAAAATAAACATTCTTAATCTTCTGAATTAATGCATGATGACGACTAGCAAGTTTATTATCAACCACAACATCGTTATCACTGTCACGGCCAATAGTAATTTTTGCAACCAAATCAATACGTTGATTATTAAACATCAAATATGATGCAGGTTTTGTTTCGCCTATTGCATCTAAATGTTTGCCTACTGGGCTATCTGTTACAATTGTTGAATCTTCCATAATAATAATTATATTCCTTCAAGAGTAAAATCGCAAATTTTTGTAGTTAAAAATACTTTTTAATTGTATTTATTAAATTTCTGTATTTAAGGGTAATTCTTTTTCTTTTGGATTAGATTTTTCTATTTCTGGTTTCTTTGAAGAATTTTTATCTTCAAAAGGTAATTTTATGTCAAAAGGAAAACTTGCAAAGAAATTAAAAATTGGTAATTCAGATTTTATGCAGTCTTTAAGCATATTTATAAGTCTTTTTACCTCTTTTTTAGTGTCCTTGTCCATTTCGTTAAAAGCCTTAATTATTTTTTTAGAAGCCGGTAAGATATTTTTGCTAAGTTCATAATTTGTTTTACATCCGGAAGCAAGATATAAATCAAAAAGTGCAGTTACAAATTTACACTTTTCTTCATTAGTCATGCTTAAATTCCATTCATTAATCGTTTTTGAAAAGAATTTACTTTCCTTGGTAAAATCTTCACCTTCAACAAATTTATTTCCTAAACACTGCCAGTTTAACGGATCATGCTGGGCAATTCCCTTTGAAGCGGCCTTAATAATCCGGCAGCTTTTTGAATGAAACTGAAGCCCGCCAACATAATCATCTTCTGGGAAAATATTTATTACTTTATCCTCAATTCTACGGAATTCTTCTTTTTCAAAGAATTCTCTTAAAAATCCTGGACCATCAAGATTATAAACAGAAATAATTTTCTTTTGATATTTTGGTTCAGCCTTAGTAGAAGCATAAACAGCAAGATTTCCGCCCTTCGAATGCCCGATAATCACAAATTTTTTATGAATATTTTTTATTGACTGGTTTAAATAAAGTAAAGCATCACTCTGAGAAGGATAAGGTTCCATATAGGAAAGTAAAAAGTCTTCTTTCCAGCCAATAATTGTATCGTCCGTACCGCGGTAAGTTATAAAAGCTAAATCTCCGTAAATAAAAGTTGCAGCTGCAAATTGTTCACATTTTTCTTCATCATAAATACTTCTAAAACCGCAGACTTTTATGTCTTTAAAACGCCTTGTTTTTGCACACTTAAAAAATAAATCATCAGTCAATTCATTAATACATAGTCCAAGATGAATTCTTTCTTCTAAATCAGGAGCCTGTAAAAGATTATTGGCTAAATCTCCGAGAGTAATTGTTTGCTTAAAATTTTCCGAAATTAGATCCTGAAAATGCAGATAAATAATATGTGAAAAAAGTAAGGTATCTACTTCATTAAAAGGAGCTTCTTTAAAAGTTAAATCCCCTCTCCAATCTAAATAATCTAATAAATTCATATAAACCTCAAATAAGTTGATTCATAACAGGCTCACTCTTAAAATTGTCATCCCATTTTTTTAGTTGGATAACATTATTAAAGAATAATACGTCCGGTCAAGGGACACTTCGTTCAAGCCCTTAACTCGCTCGTTTTAAGGGTTATATTAACCCCTGAATAAAAAAAGGTATGATTCAAAAGAACCATACCTCTAATTTAATAAATTTTAATAAGAATGTGCAATAATTTATTATACTTTAAATAAATTTACATCATCACCAATTTTTTCTATTGATTCTTCAAGAGAACCTGCAATAATTCTTAATCTGCCGGTAGAAGCATTTACATAATCAGTACCAGAAGTAATTTCTTCCACAGCGGATTGAATATTATTCATAGAATCCTGGAGATTGTGAACATCTTTCATAATAGCCTGGCCTCCACGATTCATTTCTTCGGCAGCACCACGTACTTCACTTGTACTGTTGTTCATTGCTTCCAAAGCTTCAAGAATTTGTTTTGAACCAGCCTGCTGTTCTTCCATAGCACCTCTGATTTGAGTAACAAGAATACCTGTAGAATTAATTCTTTCTGCCACATTTTGCAAAGCTTTTTCTGAAGCATCAGAAGCAGAAACTACATGACCAATACTTTCCTGAATACAAGTAAGTTCCTGTCCAATTTTTGTAGACTGACTGGAAGAATTTTCTGCGAGTTTTCTAATTTCATCTGCAACAACCGAAAATCCCTTTCCTGCATCTCCTGCGTGAGCGGCTTCGATTGCGGCATTCATAGCAAGAAGATTTGTTTGAGAAGCAATACTTTGAATAATTGTATTTGCATCCATCATGGCAGAAGACTGATCAGCAATTTTTTGAATAAGATTATAAACAATTGAATTCTGTTCAATTCCAGCCTTAGTATCATTTTCAAGATTGTTAAATTCACTGCTCATCTTTACAACAGAAGAATCAACTGCGTTAATATTACCAATCATCTCTTCAACAGCGGCAGAAGCCTGAACAACACTTGCAGCTTGACTTTGAATCATTTTATCAAGAGATTCAATATTTTTTGTTATTTCTTCTACTGCAGAAGATGAACTTTCTACACTTTCGGCCTGCTGTTTTACCTGACCATTAACAAGCTTTATATTTCCAGACATTTGATCAATTGTAGAAGTTGTATTTGAAATTTCATCAGCCAGAGTTTTACCAGCTTCTTCAAGATTTTCTTCAGAATCTTTAACTGTTGTCATAATAGATCTGAATTTAACCATAAAGCGGTTAAAGGCCTTAGTCAAAGCACCAATTTCATCTTCTTCTTTAGATGGAAGTTGAATTGTTAAATCTGCTTCTCCAGTTGAAAGGTTATCAACCAAATCTGTAACTTTTTCAATTCTTCTAAAGATGTAAAGCAGCATTGTTACTAGACAGATTGAAACTATAATTCCAATGCCAACAGCAAAAAACATTATTACTGCTCTTGCAATATTTACAGGACGATTAACCTGCTCGTTAGGAATTATGTAAATCAAACTAAGATTAGAACTTCCGGCATGACTTACAAATACCTGAGATAATAAGCCCTCATTATTTTCAATTTCATACTGTCCCTCTTCACCATTTAAAATGTGTTTATACAATTCAGGAGAAATATCACTAAGATTTTGTAAAACTAAAACAGGACTTTTGTGAGCAATAATTCTTCCAGAATTATCAACTAAAATAAAATAACCTGTTTTAGTTTTATTAAAAGAATCAATTTCTTCGGCAATCATTTGAGTTCCAAGCATTGCAACATAAAAACCAAAGGTTTCTCCATTTTTATCTTTTGCGGCACGAGCAAGTGGTAAAACGAACTGACCAGAAGTCTTTGAAAGAATCATCTGCCCGATGAATGAATCTTTTTTATCAATCATCATGGCCTTATAATAATCACGCTCTTTTAATGCTCCCTTACCTCCTACAAGCCCAGTATCACGAACTGAAGTACCTTCAATATCACAATAGAACATGTAATCATAATCAGGATTTCTTAAATTTGTGTGAGCCTGCAGCCATTTAACAACTTCCTTAGAATCGCCGGTAGTATTTACATCTGCACTGGTATAAACTTTAAGATCATTTTGATACTCATTAATCCATTTTTCTATAACATTGGAACGTCCACTAACAATATTATTTGCCATTTCGTAAGTGGTTTGTTCAATAAGATTTCCAACATTTTTACTTACAACAAATTGCATAGTTGTAATAAGTCCACAGATTATAACAAAAAGAATTGCCGACGTTCTAAAACTCATTCTTTTAAAAAACTTAATTTTTTGTTTCACAAATAACTCCTTAACCTTAAATATTTACTACACTTGTTAAATCATCGTCAGAAGAAAGAATTAATTTCCTTTCTATGGCAGCTATCTCTCCACTTTTTATAAGTTTTATCATAGCAGGTACAATTTTTGGATCAAACTGTTTTCCTGCGCAACGTTCTAACTCCATTATAATTCTCTCCGTTGAAAACTTCAATCTATAACACCTGTTAGTATTCATAGCATCATAAGAATCTGCTACACAAATAATTCTAGCACACAATGGTATATCGTTTCCTTTTAGTTGTTTTATATAACCCTTCCCATCATATCTTTCATGATGATAAAGAACTGCATTTTTTAGTTCTGGCATAATGGTAAAATTTTTGAGCAAATCAGCACCATTTGTTGTATGTAATTGAATAATTGCCCATTCCGAAGCCGAAAGTTTTGAAGTTTTATTTAGAATTTCATCAGGAATAGTCAATTTTCCAATATCATGCATCAATCCCATATAATACATATCAGTCTGGAATTTTTTGTCATAACCCAATTCTTTTGTAATTGCTTTGGAATATGCAGCAACTCTTGCAGAATGACCTCTTGTATATTCATCTTTTGCATCAATAAATTGAACGAAAGTTTTCATTGTCTGTTCAATCAACTGAGCATCTCTATCATTTTGTTTTTTAAGTTCTTCTTCTTTTTTTCTTAATTGTTTGATTTTATATTCGGCGTGTTTTCTAGTAAGAATATAAGTAACAGACATTAGCAGAATCATAAAAAAGATAATCAAAATCAAGACGAATAAAGCATTTGAGAAAGGATTTTCTATTGATTTTCCCTGGATAGTTACTTTTTCTATTACAAAATCTTTACTTGAATTAATTACAAAACCAAAAGAAACTCTTCCCCCAGGTTTTATAACTGTTCCGCGAATAGGATTATTGTCCAAAACAAGAATATTTTTAGCCTTGTCATAATTTATATTCCAAGTGCTAATTACATCTACATGTTCTGGCAACTCAATAACAGCAGTCCAATCAGAGAAATTTTTATTTGTAGTATTGGTAAAGAATCCTTCATAAATAGAACCTTTTTCTGTTTTACTAATATTCCAATCAGCGTCTCTTTTTAAACCAAGAAATAAACGATTATCTATATTTGAAGGTTCAAGAGTAGAAATCTGAACATAAGATTGAACTTTTTGATTCTCAAGTAAAATACCAATGAGTAAAAAAGATTCGGTTACTAACAATATAGAGAGTAAAATGGTTATAATTAATTTAATTATTGTATGAAGATTTTTTTTATCGCCCTTAAGCAAGAAAGCCACCTTAATATATATTTAATTAATTATAAATCAGAAACAGACATAAGTCCAATAAACTCAAGAAAAATACGTCGAGTCAAGACACGCGTACGCTTAAAGCTTTGACTTCGCCGTTTTTAGGGTTTATTACAAACCCTAAATCAAAAATTAAATTGGACTTATGCAAAATCAAAAAACATAAAATTAAAGAGCTTGTGTTACAAGCCTACCAATTTCTTTTGTACCAACTAATTTTCCTGCAGATTTAACAGCTTCAATGTCACCTGCAATATCGCCAGTACGCCAGCCCTGATCCAGAACTGTATTTACAGCATCTTCAATTGCCTTTGCTTCTTCTTCAAGTTTAAAATCGTAACGTAAAAGCATTGCAGCAGATAAAATAGTAGCAAGAGGATTTGCAAGATTTTTTCCAGCAATATCTGGAGCAGAACCGTGGATAGGTTCATAAAGACCAGGACCAGTTCCATCTCCCAAAGAAGCAGAAGCTAACATACCAATAGAACCAGTAATTTGACTTGCTTCATCGGAAAGAATATCACCAAACATATTAGAAGTAGCAATAACATCAAACTGACGAGGGTTTCGAACCAACTGCATTGCGGCATTATCAATGTAGAGGAAATTTAATTCAACATCTGAATATTCAGGATGAAGTTTTTCGGCAACTGAACGCCATAAACGTGATGTATTTAAAATATTTGCCTTATCAACAACAGTTACCTTCTTTTTTCTACCTTGAGCGGCAGTAAAAGCAAGACGCAAAATACGTTCAATTTCTGGAACAGAATAAGCTTCTGTATCCCAGGCTGCAGTTTTATCTTCATTAAAACCACGCTCTCCAAAATAAATACCGCCAGTCAATTCACGAACAATCAAAATATCAAGCCCCTGACCAATAATTTCATCTTTAAGAGGGCATGCAGATTTAAGCTGAGGGAAAATTACAGCAGGACGAAGATTTGCAAAAACTTTAAGTCCGCCGCGCAATGCCAAAAGGCCCTTTTCCGGGCGAATAGAAGGATCTACATTATCCCATTTTGGACCACCCACAGCACCAAGCAGAACAGCGTCAGCAGATTTACAAATATCCAGCTGAGCAGAAGGAAGTGGCTCCCCAAATTTATCAATAGCAGCACCACCGGCAATTACATTTTTATAATTAAAAGTATGACCGAATTTCTTGGCAACAGCATCTAATACTTTTACAGCTTCACCAACAACATCAGGACCAATTCCATCACCAGGAATTAAAGCAATAGTTTTTTCCATTTTGTTACCTCATAAAAAATTTATACTAAATTATTTTTTGATACCTTTTTTCGATATCATGAATCAATTTATATTCAAAAGAATCAGAAAGGGCTATCCAGGAAGCTTCTATAACGTCGGAAGAAACTCCAATAGTTGTCCAGCTGATTTCCCCATCGGTAGATTCAATAATTACACGAACTTTAGAAGCAGTAGCCGATTTACCGTCCAATACACGAACCTTATAATCCACAAGTCTGATTTTAGAAACCAGAGGATAAAAACGTTCCAGAGCCTTACGAAGAGCAATATCCAAAGCATTAACAGGACCATCTCCTTCTCCGGCAGTAATTTCAATCTGACCATCAACTTCTACTTTAATTTGAGCACAAGAATTTACACCTTCTTCTGGTCTTGGATTAGAACCGTTAGTCTGGTAGTAGTGTAATTTAAAGAAAGGCTGATATTTACCAACAAATTTACGAACCATAAGTTCAAAAGAACCATCGGCACCTTCAAACTGAAAGCCTTGATTTTCAAGTTCCTTAACTTTATCGCAGATTTCTTCCACAACCGTGTCTGTTTTTTTAACGTTTGGAAAGAATTTTCTGATTTTTTCAATAATCATAGAACGGCCTGCAACTTCGCTCATCAAAAATACACGGGAATTACCAACAACTTCTGGCGAAATATGTTCATAAGCCGAAGGATTTTTTAAAACAGCATCAATATGCATACCAGCTTTATGAGCAAAAGCGTAAGAACCAACAAAAGGCATTTGAGGATTAAGGCTGAGATTAGAAATTTCTGCAACTTCTTTACAAACGGAAGTTAAAAGTTTTAGATTTTCTTTAGGAATACAATCATAACCCATTTTTTCCTGTAAAACTGGGATTATAGTACTTAAATTAGCATTACCAGTACGCTCACCAAAGCCCAGCAAAACACCCTGAACATGAAGAGCGCCTTCTTGAACAGCCACAAGAGAATTTGCAACCGCAAGACCACAATCATTATGAGTGTGAATACCTATTTTTACTTTAGAGGAGAAAGTTTTAACAACATTCCTTACCGCTTCCTGAACTTGAGAAACCATAGAACCACCACGAGTTTCGCAAAGACAAAGAACTTCAGCACCACCATCAACAGCAGCTTTAAGAGTTTTCATGGCATATTCTTTATTATCTTCATAACCTGTAAAAAAATGTTCAGCATCATAAAAAACATGTTTACCATTTTCTTTAAGATAGCGGCAGGAGTCTTCAATCATCTTAAGATTTTCTTCAAGAGAAGTTTTAATTATATCTGTTACCTGGAAAGTCCACGATTTACCAAAAATAACAACATAATCTGTAGCCGCAGCAAGAAGACTCTGAATATTTGAATCATGCTCGCAAGAAATTTCTTTTCTGCGGGTTGCACCAAAAGCACAAATCTTAGAATTTTGAAAATTGATTTTTTGAATTTCCTGAAAAAATTCATAATCTTTAGGATTTGATCCAGGATTACCAGCTTCAATAAAATCAATACCAAGTCTATCTAAAGCCTGACAGATATGGATTTTATCCTGAACAGAATAACTAAC
>CAMGTC010000059.1 GCA_946061765.1 uncultured Treponema sp. | reverse complement strand
TTCTATTAGAATTAAGAATGGTTTTATTTGTTTAAAATCGTTAGGTCAAAATTATTATCAGTGAAGGTAAATTGTTTTTATGAGAGCAAAAACTTTTAAGGGTGGAATTCATCCTAGTGAATTCAAGGAATTGAGCAATAAATGCCCGATTACCTCCGTATTTCCCGCATCTAAAACAGTAACTATTCCTGTAACTATGGGTGGAGCTCCTAATGTTCCGCTTGTAAAAGTAGGAGACGTTGTTGTTAAAGGTCAGAAAATTGCTGATGGTACAGGGTTTATGAATTGTCCTGTTCATGCTTCAATTTCTGGGACTGTAAAAAAAATCCAAAATTGTCTGGTAACCGCAAATCAAATGGCACCTTGTATTGTAATTCAATCTGATGATTCAGATTCAACAGCTTACATGGAACCTTTAGATCCTTTTACCTGTGATCATGAAGAAGCATTAAAGAGAATTCGTGAAGCCGGTATTGTTGGTATGGGTGGTGCCAGTTTCCCTCTACATGTAAAATTAAATCCTCCAAAAGACAAAGAAATTAATTATCTTTTGGTAAATGCTGCAGAGTGTGAACCTTATCTTACTTGTGATGAAAGAACTATGATTGAATCTGCAGATAAAGTAATTGATGGAATTGCAATCATGCTTCATCTTACAGGGGCTTATGGTGTAATCGCTCTTGAAGATAATAAAGCTTATATCAAAGAAATTTTAGATAAAGAAATCTTAAATAAAGGTTACAGCGATGATATGCATGTTTGTCTGGTAAAAACAAAATATCCTCAGGGCTCTGAAAAATTCATCGTAAAATCTTGTCTTGGAATTGAAATACCAAGTGCAAAATTACCAGCAGATGCCGGTTGTATTATTTCAAATGTTGGTACAACTGTAGCTTTAAGTGATGCATTTAGACTTGGAAAACCTTTGATTGAACGTCCACTCACAATTAGTGGCGGAGCAGTAGAAAATCCTTGTAATTTAAGGGTTCCTGTTGGAACTTTAGTTAGTGATTTAATTCCTGAGCCTGTAAAAATCAATGAAGAAAATCTTGTAAAGGTAATTTCTGGTGGTCCTATGATGGGCTTTGCCATGGTTTCTACAGCTTTCCCTATTGCAAAAGGTTCAAGTGGGGTAGTTTTTCTTACTAAAAAAGAAGCTCAGCTTTATGAAGAAGATCAGTGTATAAATTGTGGTTCTTGTGTAAGAACTTGTGCCATGAGATTAAATCCAATCTTAATAAAAAATGAACTTGATGCAGGAAATGTTAATAAGGCTAAGAAATATGGTCTTATGGACTGTATTGAATGTGGTTGCTGTGCTTTTGTTTGTCCGGCTCATATAAAAATTGTACAGAGAGTAAGACTTGGAAAAAATATTGTTCGAAGTCAGATGGCAATGGAAAGAGCAAAAGCTGCAGCACTCGCCGCAAAAGAAAAATCTGAAGGAGGAAATAAATAAATGGGCGATTTAAGATTAAATATTTCATCAAGTCCTCACTTTTTTGCTAACAGAAGTACTCAGAAAATTATGCTTTGCGTTTTGATTTCCTTACTTCCAGAATGTATTGCAGGCCTTGTTTTCTTTGGTTTTAGGGCTCTTTTTACTATTTTGATTTCTGCAATTGGAGCAGTTGCTTTTGAAGCACTTTTTCAATTGATTACTAAACAGAAAATTCTTATTAAAAATCTTAGTGCTGCAGTAAGTGGAGTTTTGATTGCTTTGGTTCTGCCTCCAACTGTTCCTTTCTGGATGCTTTTACTTGCTGATTTTGTTGCTATGGTTGTAGCAAAAGGTTTGTTTGGCGGAATTGGAAGTAATACTTTTAATCCTGCTCTTACTGGTCGTGCAGTACTTTTTATTAGTTTCCCTGCAGCAATTGGAGCTTCCTGGATTGATCCTATTGCCAGAAAAGCCGGTATGGATGCTGTTACAAGTGCAACTCTTTTGAGTGGAATAAAAAATGCTTCTATTACACCTGCTAATTTTGACTATCTTCAGGCATTTTTAGGAAACAGAGCAGGTTGTATTGGAGAAACATCAATTCTTGCAATTTTGATTTCATTTGTACTTCTTTTAGTAAGTGGAATTATTGACTGGAGAGCTCCATTAACTATGGTTGGTACTGTAATTGTTTGTACTTTCTGCAGAGCTTTAGCCTTAGGTTCATCATTTGTTTTATCTTGTCAGGAAGTTTTAATTAGTCTTTTGACAGGTGGACTTTTATTTGGTGCTACTTTTATGGTTACCGATTATGCAACAACTCCTGTTACTCAGCCTGGACGTTTAATTTTTGGTTTTGGCTGTGGATTGATTACCTGGTTAATAAGAACTTTTGGTGGTTATCCAGAAGGTGTTATGTTCAGTATTTTGATTATGAATGCTTTTGCACCTTTATTAAATAATCTTATAAGAAGAATGTATGGTTATGGCAAAAAAGGTAATCAGAAGGCAGAAGCTAAAAAAATAGTTCAGAATTTTGATCTTAAAAATAGTAAAGAAATTAAAGATTCTAAGGAGGAAAAGTAATGAGTGAAGTTACCCAAACTCCAAAAAATGAAAATTCAATACTGGGAATGGTAAAGCTTGGACTTATCCTTGCAGTTTATGCTGTAGTTTCTTGTGCTGTTCTTGCACTTGTAAATAATTTTACTTCTCCAAAGATTCTTGAAAATTCAATTAAAAAGGCTACAGCTGCAATGAAAGAAGTTTTTGTTGAAGCTGACGATTTTGAGAAAATTGATGATTTTGCACCTGCTTCTACAAATACAATTACTTTGAGTGATGCTTATCTTGCTAAGAAAAATGGTCAGGTTATTGGTGCCGTAATTCAGGTTGCAGGACCAACTTATGATAAGGGAAAAATTATTCTTGGAATTAGAACTGATGGTTTAATATCTGGTTTAAGATTTCTTGAATTAACAGATTCTCCTGGTTTTGGTTCAAAGGCAAAAGATCCTAATTACACAGTAAAAAGTGGAAAGACTTTTTATGAACAGTTTGCATTAAAAGATGCAGGCCAGCCTTTTGTTAATAATCAGAATTTTGATGGTATTTCTGGTGCAACAATTACCAGCAATAGTGTTGCAACTTTAATAAACCAGGGTGCAGCATCTTTACTTAAATATTTTGCTGAACATGATTTGGGAGGCAAGAATGAATAAACAACTTAAGATTTTTACAAATGGATTTATTCGCGAAAATCCTCTTTTGGTATTAAATATTGGTTTGTGTTCTTCTTTAGGAGTAACTACAAGTATTTTTAATGGTCTTGGTATGGGACTTGGAATGACTTTTGTTTTACTGATGAGTGAAATTGTAATCAGTATTTTTAGAAAACTCATTCCTTCTGCAATAAGACTTCCAATTTTTATTATTATTATTGCGGCCTTTACTACAATCGTACAGTTGGTTTTACAGGCTTATGTAGAGACTTTGTATGAAGCTCTGGGGGTTTTTCTTCCGCTTATTGTAGTTAACTGTATTATTATGGGACGTGTTGAAGCTTTTGCTTCTAAAAACAATATTGGTAATTCAGTATTAGATGCTTTGGGTATGGGACTTGGTTATACACTTGTTCTTGTAATTATTTCTTTTTTCCGTGAACTTTTGGGTTCTGGAACTTTGACTATCTGGTCTGGACTTTCTGTTACTTTAATTCCTGAAAGTTTTAGAATAGGAATTTTTAATTCTGCACCAGGTGGATTTCTTGTTTTTGGATTTTTAGCAGCTTTAGTTCAGGGTATAAAACAGGCCGTTGCCGCAAAGAAAAATATGGCTTGTCCTCTACCTCAGGAACCTTCTTGTGGTTCTTGTAAACTTGCCTGTCCAAATGCAAAAGGTTCAAACCAGAATGAGACTAATTCCGAAGTGGCAGAAAATAAAGGGGAGGATAAATAATGTCAGATATTTTTCAGATTTTAATTAAATCGGCAATTGTAGATAATGTAGTTTTTATCCAGTACCTGGCAATTTGTCCTTTTATTGGAATGACCAGCGAAACTGATAAAGCTTTTGGTATGGGTGTGGCAACCTCTTTTGTAATTTTACTTGCAACTGCAGTTACCTGGCCAATTTATAAATTAATTATGATTCCTCTTCATCTGGAGTTCTTACAGACTTTGATTTTTATTCTTGTAATTGCTTCTCTGGTTCAGTTAGTTGAGTTCTTTTTAAAGAAATCAATTCCAAGTTTGTATAAATCTATGGGTGTTTACCTTGCTCTTATTACAACAAACTGTGCTGTTCTTGGTGTAACAATCAACTGTATTAGTAAAAATTATAACTATGGTCAAAGTTTAGTTTATGCACTTGGTTCTGCTATTGGTTTTATTATCAGTATGGTAGTAATGAGTGGTGTGAGAAGCAGACTTAAGACTGCAAAAGTTCCTAAGGCTTTTCAGGGAACTCCTATTTTATATGTTGCAGCAAGTCTTTTAAGTCTTGCCTTCCTGGGCTTTAAGGGATTGATTTAATCTTTACCTGGTTTTTATAAGAGGAAAATTTATGAAGACAGTTATACTAACAATTATAGTGGCTCTTGTAATTGGCTTTTTACTGGGACTTTTACTTGGCCTTTTTAAGAGAATATTTGCAGTTCATGTTGATCCAAAAGTGAGTCAGGTTAGGGCAGTTTTGAGTGGCGCCAATTGTGGTGGTTGCGGTTATGCCGGTTGTGATGCTTTTGCCGAGGCAGTTGTTGCTGGTCAGGCAGCTACTAATGCCTGTGTTGCAGGTGGAGCTGAATGCGCTGCAAATGTGGCAAAAGTAATGGGTGTAGACAGTCAGGCTTCTTTACCAAAAGTTGCCTTTTTGGCTTGTAATGGAAGTAAAGATTGTGCAAAAGATAAGGCTGAATATCAGGGGGTTAAAACTTGTGCTGCAGCCCAGCTTACAATGAATGGAACTAAAGCCTGTGCATTTGGTTGTGTAGGTTTTGGTGATTGTCAGGCAGCTTGTCCTTTTGAGGCAATTACAATGGGGGAGGATGGTCTTCCTCATGTAAATAGAGCAAAGTGCGTTGGTTGTGGAAAGTGTGTAAAAGCTTGTCCAAAGAATCTTTTTGTTTTGATGGAAGCTGATACAAAAGGACCTGTAGCTAAATGTTCTTGCAAAAGTGATAACAAGGCTCAAATTAAGAAAGATTGTAGTGCCGGATGTTTTAAATGCGGAATGTGTGTTAGAAAATGTCCTGAGCAGGCAATTGTTCTTGAAGATGGTATTCCAAAAATAGATTACCAGAAATGTACAGGTTGTCAGGAATGTATAAAAGCCTGCCCAGACAAGGTATTGGCTTTGTTCTAAACTGATGTTTGCAATTGACGATTAATCCTTTTTTGAAGGTACTAGAACAAGCTTTCATTTTTTGATATTATTTTTTTCAGTATGAAAACTGAAGGTTGTTTTGGAAAGTTAATTCTCGATATTGCATATACTGTTCATACTATTTTTATTTGAATTTCAAAGGCGAGTTTCTTTTTAGGGACTTGCCTTTTTTTTGCGCTCAAAACGGATGTCAGGTCAAGCCTGCCACCGTTTAGCTTAAACATACAAGGACGCTTTGCGCCTTGTAAATTAGCTTCGACCCGACTTGCTTCGCGCGCGGGTCAAGCCATAGGGGTTTTAGGGGGCTAGCCCCCTAGGAGAAGGGGTAGCGAGCAACAAAGTGCGAGCGAGGGGAAGGCTTTCCCCACCTTAAAATGCATTTTATAGGAGTAATTATATGAAAAGAACAGACATCAATAAAGTTTTGATTATTGGTTCGGGGCCGATTGTGATTGGTCAGGCTTGTGAGTTCGACTATTCGGGAACTCAGGCTTGTAAGGCCCTGCGCGAAAATGGCTACAAGATTGTGCTTGTAAACTCTAACCCTGCTACTATTATGACTGACCCAGTGATGGCAGATGCAACTTATATTGAACCACTAAATGTTGAACGCCTTTCTCAGATTATCGAAAAGGAACGTCCTGATGCTTTGCTTCCAAATCTTGGTGGTCAGACTGGTTTGAATATGGCTATGGAATTGAACAAGGCTGGAGTTCTTGATAAATACGGTGTTCAGGTTATTGGTGTAAATCTAGATGCTATTGAACGTGGTGAAGACCGCGAAATTTTTAAGGAAACAATGAAGAGTCTTGGAATTGATACTCCTCGTTCTGGAATTTGTCACACTGTAGAAGGGGCTGAAAAAATTGCTGAAGAAATTGGCTTCCCTCTCGTTGTAAGACCTGCTTACACAATGGGTGGACAGGGCGGCGGTTTCTGTTACAACGTTGAAGAACTTCGCACAATCGTAGCAAACGGTCTTGATTTATCGATGACACACCAGTGTTTAATAGAAGAAAGTATTCTTGGTTGGGAAGAACTGGAAGTTGAAGTTGTTCGAGATAGCAAGAATCAGATGATTGCAATCTGTTTTATTGAAAATATTGATGCGGTTGGTGTTCACACTGGTGACTCATTCTGTTCAGCTCCTTTTATGACAATCGATAAAGCACTTGAAGAAAGACTTAAGAAAGATGCTTTCAAGATTGTTGAATCAATTGGCGTTATTGGTGGTACTAACGTTCAGTTTGCTCATAATCCTAAAACTGGACGCGTTGTTATTATTGAGATTAACCCACGTACTAGCCGCTCTTCTGCTTTGGCTTCTAAGGCTACTGGTTTCCCAATCGCTTTGATTTCTGCAAAATTGGCTAGTGGTATGACTTTGGATGAAATTCCATACTGGCGTGATGGAACTTTGGAAAAATATACTCCAGGTGGAGCTCCAGACGGAGATTACGTTGTTCTTAAGTTTGCTCGCTGGGCATTTGAAAAATTCCGGGGTGTAGAAGATTCACTTGGAACGAGTATGAAAGCTGTTGGTGAAGTTATGTCTATTGGTAAGACATTCAAAGAAACTTTCCAGAAAGCTATCCGTGGTTTGGAAAATGGTCGTGCAGGTCTTGGTTTTGCAAAAGACTTCAATAAAAAATCAGCTGATGAACTTTGCGAAATGCTTAAAACTGCAAGCTCGGAAAGATACTTCCAGTTGTATGAAGCAATCCGTAAAGGTGTAAGCCTTGAAAAATTGAACTCAATTACACACGTAAAAGAATACTTCCTCCAGCAGATGAAAGAGCTTGTTGATTTGGAAGAAGAAATGCTTAAGACAATCGGTTCAGTTCCTGCTGACGAGCTTTTGATTCAGGCTAAAAAAGACGGTTTCTCTGATAAATATCTTTCTAAGATTCTTAAAGTTTCTGAAAAAGCTATCCGTGATCGCCGCAATGCCCTTGGAATTAAAGAAGCATGGCTTGCAGTTCCAGTATCAGGCGTAGATAACGCAAACTACTACTACTCAACATACAATGCAAAAGACACTTCAAAAGCATCTGACAACAAAAAGAAGATTATGATTTTGGGCGGTGGTCCAAACAGAATCGGTCAGGGAATTGAGTTTGACTACTGCTGCTGTCATGCTGCAATGCAGCTTAAAGAAATGGGCTACGAAACAATCATCGTAAACTGTAACCCAGAAACAGTTTCTACAGACTACGATACATCAGACAAGCTTTACTTTGAACCTGTTACAACAGAAGATGTACTTCAGATTTACGAAAAAGAAAAACCAATGGGAGTTATTGTTCAGTTCGGTGGACAGACTCCACTTAATATTGCCCGTGAACTTGAAGAAAACGGTGTAAATGTTTTGGGAACTTCTATCGACTCAATTGATGCAGCTGAAGACCGTGATATTTTCCGTCACATGATGGAAAAACTTGAAATCCCAATGCCTGAAAGCGGAATGGCAATCAACTTTGAAGAAGCAAAAGTTTGTGCAGACAAAATTGGTTACCCAATCATGATTCGTCCTTCATTCGTACTTGGTGGACGGGGTATGGAAGTAATCTACGACGAAGCAACACTTAAAGAGTATGTCGAAAAAGCTGTAGGTGTAACTCCAGATCGTCCTTTGTTGATTGACCGATTCTTGAAAAATGCTCTTGAATGTGAATCTGATGCTTTGGCTGATGGCAAAAATGTTTACATTCCTTCTGTAATGGAGCATGTAGAACTTGCAGGTATTCACTCTGGAGACTCAGCTTGTGTAATTCCACCAGTTTCTATCCCAGAAGACAACCTTAAAACAATTAAAGAATACACAACAAAAATTGCTCAGGCCCTTAAAGTTACAGGTTTGATGAACATGCAGTACGCAATCGAAAACGGAAAAGTTTATGTAATTGAAGCTAATCCACGTGCAAGCCGTACTGTTCCACTTGTTAGTAAAGTGTGCGACACTCAGATGGCCCGCCTTGCAACAAGATTGATGCTTGGTGAAACAATTGAATCTCTTGGTCTTAAAGATAAAGTTATTCCTTACTACGGAGCAAAAGAAGCAGTTCTTCCTTGGAGCCGTTTTCCTGGAGTTGACCCAATCTTAGGACCTGAAATGCGTTCTACAGGTGAAGTTCTGGGACTTGCTGAAACTTTCCCTCTGGCATTCTACAAATCTCAGGAAGCTGCTGGAAGTGAGTTGCCTCATGCACCTGCTGCCTGGGAAAACAAAAAGGTTCTGATTTCTTTGAGCAACAAGGAAAGTCAGAAAGACCAGGTTTTGATGATTGGAAAAACTCTCAAAGATTTGGGATTTACTCTTGTGGGCACTCAGGGAACTGCCGATTTTTACAACGCAAACGGAATTAAATGCGAAGTTGTAAACAAAATTGGTGGCGGCCGTCCTGATGTTGTAGATTTGATTATGAACAAGGAAGTTTGTCTTGTAATCAACACACCAAAGGCAAAGAGAAACTACGCTGAGGACAGGAAGACAATCCGCAAAGTGTGTCTGAAGTACAAAGTAAGTTACATAACAACGCTGGCTGGGGCTGTTGCGGCTGTAAAGGGAATTGAAGCTGTTAAGAACGGTAATGGTGGCGAGGGTGGAGTTCGTTCACTCCAGGAATACCATTCATTAATCAAATAGGTGCGAGTTTTGGCTCTGCCAAAACTCGGTAGAGAGGGCACAAAGTGCCCGAACGGAGAGAAGGAAGCGTGAAGAGTTTGTAGGAGTACCACAGCTTGATTAAATAACACGGTGGTTGAGCAGGCGAAGCCGTATCAAAACCATTTGTCATCCTCGGGCTCGACCCGGGAGCATTTAACTGACTGTCGGAAAATCGGCAGTCTTTTTTTTATATCATTTCATATTTTCTAAGTATTTCTGATATATCATTAGTAATTGTTTCTATCAATTCTTTCTGCATGTCATTATTTTTGTTTACTTCAAAATTATCAATTGGTTTAAAAAGTAAATAAGGTTGTATGTTAATGGCACTAGCTATTTTTTCTATAAAGGTTAAAGAAGGGAATCTTTTTTTAGTTTCTATCTGTCCTATATATGAAGTTTCTGTATCACATAATTCAGCTAGTTTTTCTTGAGTTATATGCTGTTCTTTACGGAATCTTTTCAGATTGCTAATAAAAACATCCTGTAAATCCATATAATATATTCTAAAAGCGAATATTTATATTTTGTATAGGCTTGACAGTAATAAATACCGTATATAATATATGCTATAAGCTAATACTATATTTTTTTCAGTGGAGGAAAAAATGACTGAAGAATTAATGAAAGAATCCATGAATGCACTTAAGGAATTCGCAAAACATAAAAACAGTTATGAAAATATGCCTAATAATCTAAATATTAATGGAATTAGTAATGATGGCAATCTATTCTACGGTATACAAGATATAAAACTGTTTAAATCAGATGTTATTTTTTCTATACGTTGGACAAACAAGATGGCAAAACTGTATTTTATAAATTTAAGTTTTCAAGATATGGATAATAAATCTGTATTTTCATCTGATGAAATTTTATTTGAATTTAATAATAAGAAGCTCGAATTTACTGCAGGTGGTTCCCACTGGATTTTGGAATAAATGAAAAAGTTTGCTGTAATTTTCATTTTCCTATTTAGTTTGTGTTTCCCACTTTTAGCAGAAGATATTTTGAACAATCGAGCTTATATTGCACAGTTAGGCTATGGTTCAACAAAAGATTCTGCTGAAAGCAATGCACTAGCGGCATTATCAAAATTTTTTCAGATGAATATTTCTGTTCAAACTAAAGAACAAACAATATTGAATGATTCAGATTTTGAAACTACTCTTTCTGAAGAAGTTTTTGTTCAGTCTTATACAGAATTGTTTGCAGTTCATTATACAAAACCTAAATATGACAAAAAACAAAAGCAATACGAAGTGATTGCATATATAGACCGTAAAGAAGCATGGATAATATATGAACCAAAAATAAATGACTGTACTTCTCAATTTGAACAATTTTATTTTGATGCAATTTCTCAAAACGATGCGATTCTAAAAATTGCAGGTCTTTCAAAGGCATACCAAAATGCAAAAGAAAATGAACTTTATCAAAAACTTGACTTTGCACAAATATTAAATCCAAATCAAGCTGAAAAGTTCAGCGAAACAAGAAATCATCTTTTAGAAATTGAACCAATGCTTAGAAGAATAGCAAAGCAATGTTCTATTTCTATCTTTTGTGAAAATGATTTTGAAGAATCTGTTTCAAGGGCTGTTGGAAATTTTTTTTCAAATTATGGAATTACAATAGTTGATAATAACTCTCAATATTTCTGTTATATAAAAGTCATCGAAAATTCACAAGTTCTTCCTGCAGGAATATTTTATTCGCCATCATTTTCTTTAAAAATTGAAACAAGAGATACTGTTCTTATTTCTGGAGAAGGGCAACTTAAAAGAATTGGTGCAAAGAATCCAACTGTAGCACAACAAAGGGCTTACACTTCACTTTCTCAAGAAATATTAAAATTATTACAAAAGGAATTTATGTCTCTTTAGAGGCAAAAATATATATGGAGGAATTTTAATGAAAAAAAAATTAATTGGAAGTATCATTTTTGCGACATTTTTTATTACAGGCTGCGGAACTACAAATGCTATTAAATCAAATACGAATGTAACAAAAGAATCAAGAGCAGAAAGCGGATATGAGGTAAAGGCCAACAAAACATATCTTCGTGACTGGACAGCTCGCTCTGTAGGTGGCGAAGCCCGTCCTACTTGGCTGGCTTCACTTTTTCTTGGTGATTATTCGCAATACAAAGCACAATTTGGTATTTCAGATGATGATGTCATAAAGGTTTCATATATAAGTGCTTCAGATGTAAGAAGTGCACAAATGAGAGCTGATATGCAGTATGCAAGACAAATTGCAAAAGAACTTCAGCAGTCTGTAAATAACTATGCTACTGAACAGTCTCGTTCTGGTGCTATAGATACAGCTACAAAAAGTGCAATTATGGAAGTAACACAGGCTCAGTCCTCTGCAGAAATAACAGGACATGAAAAACGTACTGAATTTTATCAAATTATAGATGAGGAAGATGCTCTAACAGGAAAAGTTAGTCGTAAATGTATTATGTATCAGGTATATGTAATACCACAGACAACATGGGCAAGAACAACTGCAACATATTTGAAAAAGGTTCTTGGAGAAATGCCAGAAGAACTTTCAATGGATGAAAAAGCAGTAATGGATATGGTAAATCAGATGATGTATGATGCTCGCCATCCAACTGTTATGAGCCAGCAGGAAAAAGAACAGGAGCTTGCTTATAGTTCTGCAATGGCACAGGTGCAAGTAGAACTTGAACCGGAAAAACAGAAAGCAGCAGCTCAGCAAGAGCTTGTAAAAATTGTACAGGACAGTAGAACTGAACGAACTAAAATTATAACCGATGCCCAGACAAAACAGGTTCAGAGTCTTGCTGATGCTCAGACAATGGCTGCACTTTCAGGAAATCCTGCTGTACAATCTGCTTCGACAGTAACTCCTGCAGATGCCAATTCAATCGATGCACAAAATATTGCTTATAATATTCTGTTTGGAAATTAATTACATTATGTAATTTTAATAAAAAACTGTTCTAATCATTTTTAGGACAGTTTTTTTTAATATAAAAGGTATATGCTATTAAAACTAAATTTTATATAATTATCTTATATTTAATCTTTTTAATTTCGTGTGGAACATCGACTCAAATAAAGCAAGAAAGTGTTTCGTAAG
>CAMGTC010000058.1 GCA_946061765.1 uncultured Treponema sp. | reverse complement strand
GACAGCGGAACCCTGAAAAGCCTGATTTTTGCGAAGCAAAAAGCCACCCAAAGAAAAAAGATTAAAACTCGACATTTGTCCTAGTAATTTTTTGGCCCGCTTTCTACCTTTCGAGTCCAGCTTTATATATTTTTCTTACAATCTTAATTTCTTTTAAAACAAAAAACCTTCTCACAAAGAGAAGGTTATCTTTAGCGGGGGCTGGACTCGAACCAACGACCCCCAGGTTATGAGCCTGGTGAGCTGCCATCTGCTCTACCCCGCGTCGTATGTTGAGGTATTATAAGAGGTTAGTAGAAAATTGTCAAGCGGTCTTCGCATAAATTTTGAACAGAAGAATATTTTATTCTGCATTCTACTATTCCCAGAAGAATTACTGGAATGGCGAACCATTTTAGTCCATTGTGGAAACCTGCAAAGAAATCATAAAAACCATGAATACTTATTGCTGCAAGTAAAATCAAAAAGTTTTTAGGTTTATTTCTGCAACTTGTAATAAATAGTGCGCCTAGTCCAGTACAAGTCATATGAATTAAATCTGAAGAAATAATTCTTACAAAAATTTGACCATATAATAAACTTGCACCTCGGGAATTTGCTATTTGAAGTTTATCCAGGAAATATACAAGTGATTCAAAACAACCTACTGCAAGCCCCATTAAAAAAGACAGTAATAAAAAGTTTAAAATACTGTAATTTTTATGGGGTAAAGGAAGCACCAAAACCATCTTTATTATTTCTTCAACAAGTCCGTAAATAAAGAGGGATTTTAATAAAGATTTTAAAATAGGCATGGTGCGTAAAATTGGGACTTCTGGTAAAAAGTACTGAATCACAGATATAGGGAAAACTGCAGCTAATCCTAAGAGAATTGCAATTAATTCATGAGTTACTTTAATTTTAAAAATACTGGCAAAAAGAACAAATGAAATAATTAAAGGTAAAAAACATAATGCAATTCCCAAGTATACCATAGTATTTACTTCCTTTTATTAGCTGTTACATCCACTACAATCACAAGAACTTCCGCAACCACCACCGCAACCGCCGCAATTACCTCCGCAGCCACCACAGCCTCTTGGATTTAGTTCTTCTTCAGTTGCATCGCGAACTTCTACAATTTCAATGTCAAAATGTAAAGTTTTTCCTGCAAGTTCATGATTTCCATCAATCTTTATAGTTTTATCAGAAACTTCTACAACTCTTACAATTCTTGGGCCCTGAGGTGTCATAGCCTGAAAATTCATACCAACTTCAATTGGTGTTGAAATTTCAAAATTTTCTACTGGAACATCAGAAATAAGGGCAGGGTCATATTCTCCGTATGCATCCTTTGCAGGAATATCGCAAGAAAATTTTTCTCCTTCTTCTTTTCCTTCAAGTTCATTTTCCAAACCTACAATTAAATATCCATTTCCGTAGATATAACCAAGTGGCTCTTTTCCATAAGACGAATCTAATTCCAGGCCTTTATCATCTTTCAATACGTAATGGATTGATACCCATTTATTCTTTTCAATTTTCATTAGAATCCCAAATCCTCAACTTTCATAGCGTTATCTTGAACAACTTCTGTAATTTCTGGGCAAGCATCTTTTATATACTGTTCAATTCCCATTTTTAAGTCCATAACAGCCATTGGACAGCCGCCACAGGCACCTTTCATATTTAAATGAACTCTCATCTGGTCATCAATATTAACAAATTCTACATCACCACCATCGGCTTGTAGTTGTGGTCGAAACATATCTAAAGCTTCAATTACTGTAGCTTGAATTTTTTCATCAACCATAAAATGCCTCCATAAATAATACTTCTCTAAAGATAATATAATTTTGATAAAAAAAATAGGGACTTTTAGATTAAAATCATCTTTTAATCATCAAGTTCTTCAACTTTTCTACTAAGAGCAATTATTCTTTTATGAAGATAGTGATCAATAGTAGTTTTTTCAAGAATACCAAGAGTTCGTCCTTCTGAATCGATAATTGGAATAGCATCTAAATCATTTTCATCAAAGATTTTATAGGCTTCCTGCAAAGTTGTAGAAGGTTTACAAGTGATTTCAGCTTTATCCATTACATCTATGGCCAGCATATTTTCTGCAAAATCACCAATCTGCATTACTTCTTTTAGATGTTCCAGAGAAATTATACCCGCAAGACTGTCATCTTTTTGTTTTTTTACAGCATAATTCAAATAATGGTTGTGACTGAATTTATTTAAAATATTAAATAACGTTTCTGTTTCCGTTACGATTGCAGGACTTTCATAATTGCATACTTTTTCTTTTCCAACCATAAGATCTGTTACTCGACATGTTTTTTTAATGTCATCACTTGTAACGTTAAGTCCACATTCGCCGGCATTTTTAACACCGATTTTTACAAAGATTGGTCCTAGTAGCTGAACAATAAAAGTTGTAGCGGTAATAATCAAAAGAATTTCGGGGCCAATTGAGTTAGAAAAATCATTTCCTGCAGCAATTGAAAGTCCGATTGCTACTCCTGCCTGACTCAAAAGACAGAAATGAAGATTTTTTTGAACTGTTTTTGGTGCTTTTGTAATCCATGCTCCAAACATTGAACCAATTGCTTTTCCAAAAGTTCTGCCTAAAACATAAGCAAGAGCCAGAAGTCCTAAAAATGGAGTTATAATCCATATGTCTAATTTTGCACCAACTAAAACAAAAAATAGAACATAAACTGGAGGTGTAAAATTCTGAACTTGCTTAAAAATAGATTTTGTATTGTTCTGAGCGAAATTTACAATAAAAAAGCCCATGGACATATTTGCAAGTATGTTATCAAATCCAAAGAGCTGGCAAATACCTGTACAGAGGAATAAAAATCCCAGGGTAAAAGAAAGACTTCTTCCTTCATCGTTTTTTATAAATTTTAATATAAGGCTTAAAAAAACCAAAGAACAGGCCAATCAGAATGGAACCAAAGATATCTTTACAAATGTATAAAAGCTGAATTCCAAAAGGTAAAACGTTGCCTCCGATAATTGGAGCAACAATTGTAGAGGCAATTGTGTACAGAATTAAGGCTACAGCATCATCCATGGCTACTATTCCGTAAACTGTAGTTGTAAGAGGTCCTTTTGTTCTGTATTCAACAAGAACATCTGTAGTTGCTGCTGGAGCTGTTGCAGAACAAATTGCTCCTAAAAGCAGGGCAAGGGAAATTGCTTTTGCATAATCTTTTGTGAAGGCATAAACGATTGTAAAAATGAGAGTTGCAACCACAATAGCAGGAGTTATAGCTTCAAAAAGAAGAATGCTTACAAACTGTTTTCCATATTTTTTGATGGTTTTTATTTTTAATTCCCCACCAACAAGAAATCCAATAAAGGCAAGGGCAATTGTATTAACAGGATCTAAAGCTTTTATTACATTTGCACCTAAAATGTGAAATCCTGAAGAACCAATAATTATTCCAATTACAATATAACCAACAACCTGGGGAATTTTTAATTTCTTAAAAAGCCAGCCGTTTAGAGTTCCCGCAAAAATAATAATTCCCATTAATAATACAAGCTGCAGGGCATTTAGTTCTGTAAAATGAAAAAAATCAGGTAACAGATTTTCAAATGGATTTTCCATTTATTTTACCTCGTTGAATAATTTTATTTTTTTTCTTCGTTAATAAGTTTTTTTGCCATATTTGTGAATGAGGTTTTTGAGGCATTGTTAGTGTTGTAAAGCCATTCATACATAATTGATGCGGATATTAATTTACGCCCGTATTCTCTAGTTTCCGCAATAGGTATTAATTCTAGAAAAATATCATCTGGCAAAGTTTCTTTTTTTCCTAAATCAATTATAGAGCCTTTAAGCCATCTTCTGACTTTTGTAGCACCAGCGTTATAGGAAGAAAATGCCTGTAGATAAGAGTTATTAAAGCGCTTGTAAAGATTTCCCAGGTAATATACACCAAATTCAATGTTTGTTTTTGCGTCTGTTAAAGAATAATTTTCTTTTTTAAGTCTTTTTGCAATATCGGCACCTGTAAAATCCATTATCTGTGTAAGGCCAATTGCACCTGCAGAACTGACGACTTTTGCATCAAAAAAACTTTCGCTTCTTACAAGAGCATAAAAAACTGAAGGGTCCACATCAAAAAGCTGACAGTATTTTTCTATGTAGTTTGAATAATTTTGAGGGAAAAGTAGTTTTAATTCAGATTTTTTTAGAGGTCTGTCCCCATAGCTTTCACAGCGGGTAGCAATTCGTAAACTCTGTGGATAAAAATCATTGTTTTCGCCTCCGCATTTTTGAAGAAATTCTGCAAGGAATAAACTGGTGTCTGTGGAAATACCGCTTTTATAAAGATCCATGTAATTTGAATAAATGTACTGTGGATAGCCAAAATGTGCATAACCTTTTAATAATTTTTCGGCATCATAATTTATGACTTTGTTTGATTTTTTTGCCCACTGCTGGCACATTAAGTTTTCGATTTCTGTAGCATTTTTATCCAGCTGATAGGCAGCCAGCATTTTGTAGTAAATTGCAGAGCCACTATTTAAAGCTCTCTCAAAAGCTTTTTTTATTGCTTCTTCCCGTGTAAGGTTTTCTGGTGGATTTGCAACGCCTTCTTCCAATAATCTAGCGTAAATATATGCATATGAAGCTACAGTTTCATCACTGGCATAACAGTCAATTGTATTATATATGGTATAAAAGGCATTCCATTTTCCGCCTGCCAATAGGGAAGAGGCCAGTGATTCAAAAAAATCTTCAAAATACTCAGGATTTGACCATGATTTAGAATAGTTTCCTATAGATTCTATGATGGAATCTACCGAGTAAGTTAAAGATGTGTTCAATAAATACCATAAGGCATTGTCCTTTTGTTCAGGAGAATTTGTGCTGTTAATTGCATTTTCAAAAGAGGTTTTTGCCTGTTTAAAGTAGGTAAAAGCATTGTCAAAGCAACGTCCAGCATAAAACCAAAAATAAAATTCTGCAGGACTTCCTTTAAATTGATTTGCAAGTTCCCTGAATTTTAATCCGTTTCCTGCAAAATCTGAGTTGCCATAAAGATAGGTTTTTCCAATATCTGATGCAAGTTGTGAATAAGGAGAAATAATGCCTTTGTAAAAGTAATCTAAAATTTTAGGAGCAAGTTTTAAACAGTAGGTATAATCTCTTTTATACAGATTGATTCTAAAATTAATAATAAATTCCTGGGGATTGTATTCCTCCAAATCTTCTTTTTCTATTTCTTCAAAAGAGGGATATTCAGGAACCAGGCTGTCCCGCCAGAATTTGTAGTGAAAATCGGATATTGGACGGGAAGTAAACCAGGTAAAAACATCATCTTTGTAATTTTTAGATTTTTGTTTTTTCATGGCTTCCAGTCTTAATTTTATGATTTCATTATATTCGCTTGAATAGTCAATTTGATTTGTTATTTCAATTAGATTATGAATATCATCTGCATCATTTAGATTTTTTACTGCAATTAAGAGGGAGTCTGAATCCAGGTACTTTTTATAAAGTTCCATTCCAGAAATTTTCTTTTCTTGTAGAGACCCCATACTAGCCAGTGCTTCTGAAGATTTTCGGGCACAATAATAGGAACCTTTTTTTGCGCATTTTTCAAATTTGTTCCAGGCCTCTTTTTCTTTTCCGTTTTCTAAAAGTTTTAAGCCTGCAAAATATTCTGCATCAATTCCAAATTCTTTCTGCACCTGATTACTATGTGAGCAGGAGCAAAAAAATAGAGAAAAAAGAATTAAAGGTATTACTGTAGTTTTTTTCTGCAGGACTTTGTTGTTCACAATTTAATACTACTCAGCTGGAATAATTATGTAAGTTCCCGAAATAATATGGTCTGGATTAGTAATTCCATTCCATCTGGCAAGATATTTGTATTTCCATGGATTCTTATAATAGGTATCACAAATATCCCAAAGAGTATCTCCCCATTTAATTTTATATTTTATACTTTCTGGCTTTTTTTCTTCTTTTACAGGAGGTGGAAGTGGTTCAACTTCTTCAGCTTCTTCAATTACAATGATTTCATCTTCTTTAGCTTGAGGAACGCTTTCGGGAATTTCTTCTACGATTGTTTCCTCTGGAATTTGAATCTCTTCTGGAACTTTTACTTCCTCTACAGGGGGGTCAATCACTTCTTCAGTTTTTGTATTTTTCTTATTAATCAGGTTGTATTTTGAAGGAATTATGAATAAAACCAAAAGAGTAGCAATAATACAAATAATTGCACATGTAATACAGATGATTACAGGTACTTTAGTTTTTTTCTCAGCTTCATCTTCACTGTGTTTACCTGGTTCACCAAGTTCTGTTTCTGTATCGTAAAGACCTGTAAAACTTAAACCATTACCCATTGGTGTTGTTGCTGTGTCATCTGTGTCTTTGAATAAATCATCCTTGTTAATTTGAGTTTCTTCATTTTCAGAATTTTCGCTGAAATCTGGTAAATCAAAAGAATCGTCAATTTGAGTTTCTGCTGATTCATCACTTTCGCCACTTTCTTTTCCAAAATCGTCATTTGGAAGATTAAAATCAAAATCTGTAAGAGAAGATTCATCTGATAGAGGATCTTCTTCATTGTTATCATCAAGGTTGAAATCATCTTGAACTACAGTGTCATCAGAATTGCCAGAAGATAAAGTTTCGTCGGCAGAATCATCTTCTGGAAGTTTAAAATCATCAGAGCCTAAGTTATCATCAAGGTTGAAATCATCTTGAACTACAGTGTCATCAGAATCATCAGAAGATAAAGAATCTTCGCTTGTATTTTCTTCTACTGTTGGCTCTTCAATTTCTGTTTTGTCCTCTTCAAAATCAGGAATAGGAGCAAACTCTATTTCTTCTGTTGTTAATGGTTCTTCTTTAGTTGCATCAGGTTCCCCCAAAGTAAAATCATCTTCAGAAAAATCCTGATTATTTTTTTCTTTTTCGCGAATGGCAGAGGCTGCGGCTAATAATCCCATTCCACCAATTGCAGCTGCTTTTGCAACTTTGTTATCATCTGTGTTTTCATCCGAATCTTGCTTTTCTTCTGAGTCTTCAACAATTGTATCTGAAATGTTGTAATCATCAGTGTGAAGTCTTTCTTCCATTGTTCTGGAAACTAAAGTAATAGTTGTTTTACTCTGTTCTCCAGTTTCTTTGTCAACGATTTTTGCCGAAAGTTCATTATTTTCATCAATAGAAACCTGGAATGTAATGTCTGGTTCTCCATTTGGATGTTCAATAAGATTTTCAATTTGGAGAGAATCTACATATTCTGCATCGTCCATTGTACAATTTGCAGATCTATAAAGATCAACCATAATTTTTGTTTGATTATTGTGAGCGGTTGTAAGATCTAAGCTTTTTTGACTTGGTTTTCCTTCATCTAGAACAGGATAAAATGAACCGTCTGCAAGTTTTATTCCAATAGTTTTCATAGATTCTCCTAAAAGTTAAAAAATTCTATTGATGTTAAATTATCGGCAGATTCTATTTATAAGAATATGTTATTTTTATAAAAAAGTTAATTGTCTGTGTGGGAGAATTTAAAAGTGCAAAAAAAATGTGCTGCTTTTGAAGCAGCACACCTTTACTCGTAAGTTATTTTTTATTAGTAAACGTAAGTAATATCTTTCATTGAAACAAGTTCATTTACTGTTGTATCAAATTTATTTGCAATGTTGTATTCAGAAAGTTTTGAAACATTTCCGCTTTCGTTGTATTTAATTACAAGTCTAGCAGAAACTTCTTTGTTTGAATCATAAGTTGTGATTTCTGATAAAGTTCCATTTGCAGCATATCTGAAAACTTCCTGCGTTGTTTTGTTATAGAAGCTGTCTAAATATGTAATTGTGTCAATTTTTCCATCTTCTGTGTAAGCGTAAGATTTTCTTTCGTCTAAAGTACCATCGGAATTGTAGAGCGATTCTGTTTCAAGTTTACCAGAAAGATTGTATTTGTAGATTGTTTTCCAAACTAAAGCACCATCACCATCGTAACCAGTTTCTTCTGTTAAAGTTCCTGCTTCGTATGTGTAGATGATTTTTGCCTTAAGAATATCGTTAGCATCGTATTCAGAACATTCGTCCTTAAAGCCACCTTTGTAAGAAATAATACTTTTCCAAATTATTTCGTTATTAGCGTTTGTACATTCCTGTCCTAAAAGAAAACCTTTATTATCATAAGAAGACGAAATTTTACTGATAACTGTATCTCTTGGAGTTAATTCCAAAGATTCAATTTTTCTACCAAAACTATCAAAAGTGTGGGTTGTTTTAATATTTGGTGTTCTGTAATAAGTTCCAAATTTTGAAGCAATTGTAAAATCTGTAACAGTGTAGCTTTTTACTTTTCCAGAAACAGGAACGTAATTAAAAATATCAGCTGCAAAAAGAGAAAGCCCAAGACTTGCAACTATAAGAAATGATAATAATTTTTTCATATTTTAAATCCTCTCAAAAAAAGTTATACTATTTAAATATCGGATAAGGTAAAATAATTTTATACCATAAAGCAAAAAAAATAAAAGAAATTTGGAAAAATTAAGGTATTTCTCTATGGATTTTTATGAACTAAATGCTTTTGTTGAACTTTCAAAAATCTTACATTTTGGAAAGGCCGCAGAACATTTAAATATGAGCCCTTCTGCTTTAAGCCGAATTATAAACCGACTGGAAGAAGAAACCCATTCAACTTTACTGGATAGAAATAATCGCCAGGTACAGTTGACCAGTGAAGGTAAAACTTTTAAGAAATTTGCCCAGGAAGTTCTGGAAAAGGAAAATGAATTAAAAGAAGAAATTGGGGGGCAAAATCAGGTTATAAAGGGAACTCTACATGTATATGCTTCTGTTACTGCCTGTTATACAATTCTTCCAGATTTTATTAAAAGACTTACAGAACGTTATCCTTACATTCAGCTTAGTGTGGAAACAGGAGATCCTGCTGGGGCCGTTGCTGCCGTAAAAGAAAATCGTGCAATGCTTGCTGTTGCGGCTATTCCAGAAAACGGACTTGCCCAGATGGAAACTGTGAGTGTTATTAAAACTCCACTAGTTTATGCAGCTGCTAAAAATGGACCTTACACAAATCTTCAAGGTTCCCCTCAGGATATTTTATCAACAGTCCCTTTAGTGCTTCCAAAAACAGGACTTGCCCGTCGTCGTTTTGAAAAGTGGACAAAATCAAGAAATGTAAAAGCAAATATTGCTGCAGAAACAGAAGGAAACGAAGCTATATTAGCCCTTGCTGATTTAGGTTTGGGAATAGGTCTAGTACCACAAATAGTTTTAGAAAACGGACCTTACAAGGGTGAATTTATTATTCACACAGCGGGTAATACTTTAGGTTATTATGATGTAGGATTTATTCGTAAAGCTGATTTTTCTGGCACAAAAACTTCAAAAAGAATATTTGATGCTGTAATAAATATTTTAAATACATACTAGGAATTATTATGAATCAAAAGCAGTGGGAAATTTTTTGTAATTTTAAAGAGGAATTTAAGAGTAAAGTTCAGGAGTGGGTAAAACTTGCGCCAGAACTTAAAGATTTACAGAGAGATGCAGCATTAGAAGCAGGAACTCCAGAATATCCATTTGAAAATACTTTGGTTTATAATCGTGATTTAGATAAAATTACTCCTTTGGATGATATAAGACTTATTGTAATTGGCGATAACCCTGGAAAAGATGAACAACTTGAAAAAAACAATCGCTACCTTGTAGGATTGGCCGGAAAAATTGCTGACGGATATTTTAAAAGAAATCCTCAATTGTGTGTTGATTTTAGGAAAAATGTAATTATCTTGAATAAAACTCCAATCCACTCTGCAAAAACTATTCAGCTTAAAAAAATAATAAAAAATGGTGGAGATAAAATAAAAAAATTAGTGGAAGAAAGTCAGATATGGATGGCAAAAAAAACAGCTGCCCTCCACATTGATTTATGCAAAGCCGCAGATTCTTCTCTACAAAATTCACTTGCGCCCGAAATCTGGCTTGTAGGTTATTCCGAATTAAAGCAAAGAGGGATTTTTACTCTTTACAGGGATGAATTAAAAAAAGCATATCAGAATGATTTAGAATTTTGGAAAATGGTATATGTCTTTCAGCATTTTTCAATGAACTGTTTTACAAAAGACTTGGATAATTATTGCAAAAAAAATGGTGAAGATTCCGGTAATTTACTGGAAACTCTTCACCATCTGGGTTCAATTCACAAAGAAGAAATATTTATTTAGCCCGAAATTCGAGTTTTTTTTGCAAAAACTCTATTTATTTACGTGTTCGCTTGCACGAACATTTTCAGCAGCCTGTTTTTGAAGATTATTTTTTTTGTTTGTAAAATGAATAATTCCAAAGAATAAAAGCATAAATACTAAGTCTTCAATCAAAATTGCAGAGCCCTTAGCACTTACCATATTTCCGTTGATATTTGTTTTTCCAAGGAAATGAGCAAGAATTACAGAAAGACTAAGAAGAAGCTGAATAATTGCAACTAAATATAAAGCGTGTTTTTGTGAATAACCAAGATTTAACAATTTATGGTGTAAATGTGAACGGTCTGGCGACATAATATCTTTCTTTTCTCTTAAGCGTCTCCAGATAGCGGCAACTGTATCAAATACTGGGAAAGAAGTTAAAACAAGCATTACAAAGAATTTATTGTATTCAAATACATCACTACTAGAATAAAGTGGGATTGTAGCAATCATAAATCCTAAGAATTGACTTCCATTATCACCCATAAAGATTTTTGCTGGAGGCCAGTTAAAGCAAAGGAATCCTAAAACTGAACCTGCTAGAATAAAACACAAATTTGCTTCTGTATTTCCAGAAAGTGTATAAAGAACGCCTAAAGTTACTAGTGCTGTAAAAGTTAAAGTTCCACAAAGACCATCTAATCCGTCAATAAGATTATAAGCGTTGATTACACCTAAAATCCATCCAAAAGTAAGAATGTAACTTATACTTGTAGGTAAATGCCAGCTAAAAATCTGAGTGAATCTGTAATCATTAAAAGTAACAATTGCAACTGCCAGTAATTGGAACAATAATTTTACAATTGCAGGAAGATTTTTTAAGTCATCAATAATTCCGCATGAAAAAATTATAAGAGCTGCAACAAGAATAGGAAGATTATCCCAAATGCTAATTCTTTGTGTTAATAAAAGAAAAAGAACTGAAGAGATAATAAATGAAGCAAAAATGCCTATTCCGCCAATTCTAGGAATATTTCCAGAATGAATTTTTCTTGAACTCTGATAATCGTACAATTCTCTCTTTTTGCAAAACTTAATTATAAGTGGCATAAAACAGAGAGATAATACAAAAGATAATAAAACAAAAATGTACATATTCATAATATTAATCAGAATACAGTCTAATTTCAAGAAAATAAAACTTTATGAACAGGGCAAACGCATTATAAACAAAAATCCGAATTTTTGGCTCCCAGTCACGGTTGCGTGATTCAAAACCGCGCAATAATGTGCTACACGCTTTTTGTGGTATAGAAACTATTGAACTGCCGCTTCGCAGCAGCCACAAAAAGAGCCTTTTTGAACTACGCCCCGCTCCTTCGCGCCAACATTACGGAAAAGCGTTTATAATGCGTCCGTTCAAGCCCTTGACTCGCTCGTTTTCAGGGGTGATATTAACCCCTGAATTAAAATTTGAAATTCGAACTACTTAAGAATTTCTTACTTCAATATGATTTATTTTCTAAATCGCTTATGGTAGAATTAAACTAACATTTTTTAAGAGAGGTTATAAAAAAATGGCAAAAAAAAGTAAATCATTAAATCTTTTATATTTAGTGGGAATGGTATTAGTTGTAGTTGGATTCTGTCTTCCATTATTCTTTATGAAGAATCCTATTAATGGAAAAATTGTAGCAGGAAAAACAACTGGCTGGAATTTTATTAATTTTGACAGAGATGTTGTTACATCTCTTGGGGCACTTTTCATTTTTATTGGTGGTGCAGCAGGTGTTGTATTCAGTTTCCTTAAATTAAATAAAGCAAGACTCTTAAAATTCTTAACTTTGCTTTTGATTCTTGTTGGTGCAATTTTTATTTTTGTTGCTTTCAACAATTCTGCAATTTCTCAGCTT